>CANJCG010000111.1 GCA_947472655.1 Actinomycetota bacterium | reverse complement strand
GTAGTGGACGCCCATCATCGGGCGGCTCAGGTCGATCATCAGGTGGTCGAGCCGGCGATTCACGCTCATCAGGCGGTAACAGATCTTTTGGATCTTCGGATCGGTCGCGCAGCGATCGCCCAGGCAACGATCGTTCGTCTTCTGATCGTCCACGTAGTTTTCCTCCGAGTGACTCAGGCTCCCGTGACTCTGGTTCGCGTTCTACTGCTCCTCGAAGCGGTGGTTATGACCGTGCTCCTCGTCGTGATGATCGTGATGATCGTCCACGCGGTACTGGTGCTCCCCGAAGCGGTGGCGCTCCTCGCTCTGGTGGCTATGACCGTGCTCCTCGTCGCGATGATCGCGGCCCCGTTTCGAGAAGCAACGATCGCCGAGATGAGCGTGGTCGCCCAGATGGTCAGCGCAGCGACAATCGAAACACTTCAGGTCGTCCAAGTAACAACCGTCGTGATGATCGTGGCCAACACGAGCAGGTTAATCGTCGTGACGCGGGTTATGAGATCCGCGATCCGCGGATCCCTGACGACATCACTCCTGATGATTTCGACAAAGGTATGTCTCAAGAACTTCGATCCTTACCTGAAGGACTTCAGATTCTTGTCGCCAGACACCTTGTTGCAGCGGAACGCGCTTTGGCAGAGGAAGACTTTGATCTCGCAACCGAGCATGTAAGGGCTGCGCGTCGTCGAGCCTCTCGAATTTCAATGGTTCGTGAAGCTTGTGGAATCGTTGCCTATAAATCGGGTCGATTTGGCGAAGCTCTGACAGAACTGCGTGCAGTTCGTCGAATGGCTGGTGGAGATCAGTACATTCCGATGATCGCAGACTGCGAAAGAGGATTGGGTAAGCCACAAAAGGCCCTGGATTACATCCGCACAATCGATACAACCAAAATGCTGGCTGAAACTCGTGCTGAAATGATGATCGTGGCGGCTGGTGCCCGTGGTGATCTTGGCGAACTCGATGCGGCGATCATTACTCTGCAGATTCCAGAATTGACCCGCTTGAATCCTGGTGACACGCGTGCGCGTTTGCAATATGCCTACGCGATGTTGCTGAAGGATGCTGGTCGCACCAACGAAGCTCGCGAATGGATGGAGCGGGCCGCTGGCTCCGATATTGACGGAGCTACCGATGCAGAGGAGCAGTGCAGTCTTATGGACGGCATTGAATTCTCAGAAGAAGACTGAGTTTTACACAGATATTCAAGGCAGTGGGTTCGTATCCACCGATGTAAATCGGCAGGTGCGAGCCCACTGTCATGTCGGCGATTCTGTGGACATGGAAATCATTGAAACAGTTCAAGGTCTCAACACTGTGCATGTCGTAGGTCGATTAGGGCAACAGTCACAGACGAAAGAAATGCCCAGTGGTGATGAGATCACTACCTTCACAGTCGTGGTGCCCCGATCTGGAAAGCTACGTGAGGGGTCGCCGCGAGTAGATTCCCTAGCCTGCCAAACGATGCGAGCAGGAATTCGCAACAAAGTGCACGCGTGGGCACCAGGGTCATGGGTGGAACTTGAGGGCACATTGCGGCGCAGATTCTGGCAAGGAGGCAACGGGTTGGCTAGTGCAACCGAGATTGAAGTAAGAACCATGGTTCGCGTGCGAGAATCTACAGGTGCCGACTGTTGATCACACAGAAGACCAAGGCGAAGATGATGCCTATGGTTGGTACAAACGTGCAGGGGAGCTTCTTGCATCAGGTAATCCACACGCAGCTTTACTCCTGATTGACCGGCTCATGTCGGTGGAGCCGCAATCAGCTTCGGTTATGGAAATGTACGCACGTGCCTTATTTGATACTTCAGATTTCCGGGCTGCTGCAATGGCCTTCGACGTACTTATCCAGCTTTCACCCGATAACGACTATGCGCATTTTGGTAAAGGCATGTGCCTATGGCGCATCCAGCAATTCATCCCGGCGCGTGACGAACTTGGTATGGCGTCGGTCATGCGACCCGACCGTCTTGAATATGCACGGGCTTACGGCCAAGTTAAGGCAACTTTGCGTGCACGTATAGAGGCTGGTCTGCCCCTGAATGGGCCTATCGAAAATCAGGATCACTTCGACCGCATTCTCGGAAGCGACACATGAGTATCGGCGAGCACGATGTTTTACTTTTTGATCTTGACGGTGTGGTCTATATCGGGCCAGATGTTGTGCCCGGTGCACTTGAAGCAATTGCGTCGGCGATAGATCAAGGCGCTCGCTGCGTCTATGTCACGAACAACGCCTCGCGAACCGCTTCCCAGGTTGCTCGGCATCTTCGCGAATTAGGTTTTGCGGCGGATGACCAAGATGTAGTGACATCGTCTATGGCGGCGGCTTCGATGATTGCCACCCTTGTACCTAGCGGTGATGTCTTAGCTATCGGAGGAGAAGGTGTGCGCGCGGCTTTGGTTGAACGTGGCTTCAATCCGGTTGCCGTGTACACGGACTCTGTGGTGGCCGTTATGCAGGGATTTGGTGAAAACGTGAGTTGGGCAGATCTTGCGGAGGCAACATTTGCAGTTCGGGCTGGGTTGCCTTGGATCGCAACAAATTTGGACTCAACTTTTCCATCTGCCCGAGGAATCGCGCCGGGCAACGGTGCCATGGTCGAGGTTGTTGCTCAGAGCGCGGGACGAAAACCCAGTGGAGTTGCAGGTAAGCCGCAACCGGCTCTGCTGCTCGAGGCGATCCGTCGCACTGGGGCGAAAAGGCCGCTCATGATTGGTGATCGTCTCGATACGGACATTGCGGCTGGATCGCGTCTTGGTATCCCTACCTTGCTTGTAGGAACTGGGGTCTCCACGTTGGGCTTAGGCCATGACGCCATGGGCGAGGAACGTCCCACCTATATCTCGGCAGATCTGACCTGCTTATTACCCGATAAGTCGTGGGTCGCGTTGGCGTGAAGGCATCTTGCCTCCCGAGCGCGGGTACATCTCGATAGTCCTGGCCTCAGCCAAGTCGTCTCTTGCTCGTTCTCGAGCTCGTGAACCTCTGGTGCATATGAACGGTCCTATGTACTTCTGGATCTTAAGTTGAATCATGATCTGGCGCCTAGTGCGAATTGTTTGCAGCTGCGATAGAACTGTGCATGCTTGTTTTAGGAACGACTAGTTGCTTTTCACTTCTAAAGTGAAACTTAATGACCGATCTTGATAAGCCTAGGGGAGAATTATGTCGCTATTAAATGAAGTGCTTGATGCAAATAAGGCATACGTAGAAAACTTTGGTGAAAAGGGTAGCTTGGCATTACCGCCCGCCCGTCAGTTTGCCATTCTTACGTGTATGGATGCGCGTCTTGATCCTGCAAAATATGCTGGTTTAAGCGAAGGAGATGCACACGTCATTCGCAATGCGGGCGGACGAGCATCGGATGATGCTATTCGTTCCTTAGTTATTTCTTACAAATTGCTTGGTACGAAAGAATGGTTTGTGATCCACCATTCAAACTGTGGAATGGAATTCTTTACAGACGAAGTAATGCGTGGATTGCTCTCTCAAAGTTTAGAGACAGCCGCCTTGGGTGATCAAGGTTTCTATGACATCGGAGCTGGTCCAGGATCAGATGAAGGTGCCTATATTGATTGGCTGACCGTAGCTGATCGCAATAAGGCTGTGATTGAAGATGTTCAAAGAATACGTCGCCATCCTTTGGTTCCTAAGGGTATTCCGATTCACGGATTTGTGTATGAAGTCGAGACTGGACGGCTTCTTGAAGTGCCTGGTGCCAAAGAAGCCGGTGCCGCGAAGTAGTCAAGTGTGAAGCCCAATCCTTGGTGATTCGACATCCAAGGATTGGGCAGCCTTGTTCTCCACCTGGATGGTCTTCGGAAGCCAAATATGAAGCGCAGGGGCATGTAGACTGTTTTTATGAACGAAAAGGACGCACTCGAACAAGGCATCTACTCGACCTTGGCCAAGGCAAAAGAAATTGCGATGGAGTTGATGAGCCAAGGTATAGCTCTTTCGACTAAGGCCCCAGATATCAAGGGCCAAGTGCAAGAACTTGCTGATGACTTCATGTCCACCAGCCGAAATAATCGTGAGATGCTCCTTGGCTTGGTGACGTCTGAAGTCGATCGGGCAGTGAGTCGCTTGGGATTCGTCCGCGAGGATGAACTCGCCGCGGTTCGACGTCATGTGCAGCGCCTGGAAAAAGAAATTGCTGACCTCAAGAATGCAAATGAAAGGCCTGCAAAAAAAGCAACGGTTAAGAAGGCTGCGCCTGCTAAGGATTCCAAGTGAACAACGAATTCAACGCGGCCGATGAAGAAATAGACGCAGATTACGAAGCGCAAACCGCTGACTATGTTGAAGTAGATTTCATCGAAGTGGATGGGGTCGACGCAGCATCCATTGCAGTCAACACCGTGGATGACGGTATTGATTCACTGGAAACAGTTATGGTGCTCGAAGAGCATGACAACGCGTTAGTTCTGGCCGTTTGGGAACCAACAGGCGACCTAGATGTTGATGCGGCGCTCGAAGAACTCGCGACTCTGGACGAGATTGACATTCACGGTCATGCGGCCGTGTTCACTGCCGTTCACGGACGTTTACACCAGCGACTGTCTGACCTCAGCGCTTAGTAGCCATGGCTCAAAGTACTCATGGCTCGTAGGCGCTTAGATGCTGAACTCACGCGGCGTGGGCTTGCTCGCTCACGAGAACAAGCGCAAGAACTTATTGCCGGAGGACATGTCACGGTCAAAGGTGGCGTTGCAACAAAACCAGCCACACAGGTCGAAGCCTCGGATGCTATTGAAGTTGTTACTTCCAACGATCACGGTTACGTTTCGCGGGGTGCAGTAAAGCTCAATGG
>CANJCG010000110.1 GCA_947472655.1 Actinomycetota bacterium | reverse complement strand
TGCAGGGTTGTACTGATCGTCCTTGATCACCAAGCGGACCTTGCGTCCATTGATTCCGCCGTTCTTATTGACATAGTCAAAGTAAGCAGCAGAGGCTGGCGCAATGTCTTTGTACCCTGGGGCCGCAGGACCAGTGAGCGGAACGGTTGTGCCAAGCACAATTTCCGTCTTGCTCACTCCTTGGTCAGCGGCTTGCGCGATACCTGTTGTCGACACCGCAACCGCAGCAACTGCTGCCGCAATGAGTGCGATACGACTGGTGGATTTCAAACTCACAATTACTCCTCATAATGGCAATACACGCCCGGCGACATTCCTCGAAATCACCAGTTAGACACATGAAGACTAGACCCCTGCCCAGCAAAAATCTCTTATTGGCATCTTCCTTTTATCGTTGACGAAAAGAACGAAGCTGCGTCACCAGACCGGTAATCCCTGAAGGCGCGAAAACCACCACTGCGACCACGAGTAATCCGTACACCAAATTAGGGACATTGTTCGAGACCTGGTCATTCCATCCGTTGCCCAGTGACCCGACAAGTTCGGGAAGCCAGACCACAATCACCGCACCAATGAGTGCACCGACAAGGGAGGTTCTGCCTCCAAGGACGACCCCAACCAAGAGCGCCAGGGACAGCTTCAATCCAAAAGCACCTGGGCCAACGAAGCTCAAAATTTGCGCAAAGACGCCGCCGGCGAGCGCCGCAAACAAGCTACTCACAACGAAGGCTGTGACTTTAGTGGTCGCCGGGGAAATACCCACAACTGAGGCAGCTACCGGGTCATCGCGTACCGCCCGCCATGCGAGCCCTTGTCGACCACGGACCAAATTGAGCGCCACAAACCCCACGATGCAGGCAACCGCGATCGCAACAGATGCTTGCCAATGCTCAAGAGCGAACGACCCTGGATCCAGCGGCGAGGTGTCGAAAGTTTGCACGGTTGATGTTGGATCCGGGGCCACTCCTGCCGATGACGGATCAGTCAAGAATTGATCAAGGGAGGACTCGTCGTACGTGGGCGCTTGGATTACTTCCGCAATGCTTGTGTTCGGCGCCGGAACCTTGAGTCCATCTTCCCCACCAAGAATGGAAGGGAAACGATTGGCTATCGCGGGAATTCCGACAGCGAATGCAAGTGTGAGCCCGGCAAGATACGGTCCGCGAAGCCTGGCTCCCACAATCCCCAACAGGAGTCCGAAAACTACCCCTGCCATACCTGCGAGCACCATGGAAATCACGGCATTCCAGTGTTGATATGACAACGCGAATACATATGCACCAACAGCCATGATTGCGCCATTACCGAGCGACACCTGCCCGGATAAGCCAACCAATATGACCATGCCAAACATGGCTGTCGCATACATGGCAACCAGAGCTAGGTAATAACTCATTAAGGGTTCAATAGCGTTGTTCACCAGCATGAGAACGAGCCAAGCGCCGATACAGATAAACGCATGCGATGAAAGGCGAGATCTCATCTCATACCACCCGTGACTTACTCTGACTAAAAAATCCATCAGGTTTCATCAGCAAAATCACTACAAGGAGTACGAGCGAAACTATCGGTGCATTACTCGCATCGGAGTACCCCGTTACTAGAGAAAGCACCAAACCGGTACCGACACCGAAGGCAACTGCCCCAACCAAACTGTCAAGACCTCCGATCACGGCTGCCGTAAATGCAAACACCAGAAGCAGATCAAAACTATTCGGCGAAAGTGTCGCCGACGGCGCAATGAGCACGCCTGCAATTGCTCCAACGGATCCCGCCATCGCCCAGCCAAGGATCAGCATTCGGGAGACCCGGACGCCAGAGATCCGTGCAACTTCCGGATTAAGCGCAGAAGCGCGCATCGCTAAACCAAAGGATGTCCGAGTGAAAACATACGAAAGCGCAAGAACTAAAACACTCGTCACCGCAAAGATCAACAGGTCATACCAAGACACCGGCCAGATTCGACCAGCAAATTCAAGGCCTGAATTTGCTACAGGCGGAACAAATGCCTTTGGGTCGCCACCCCAAATCATTCCTGCGGCCGCTTGGAGAGCAATCAGTACGCCAAAAGTTGCGATAATTGCGCCTGATGCATCGGCGCGACGTACCGGTTTCATGACAAGCAGGTGCACAACTAAACCCAAGATCGCGCCTGCACATATCGCAATGAGGAGTGCTAACAACCAACTACCTGACACCTCATAAATCCACAGCGATATGAATGTTGTAAACATCGCTTGACCAACTTGGGCGAAGTTCACCACTCTCGATGACCTCCACACCAGAACTAGCGCAAGCGCCATCAATGCGATGACAGCACCATTCGCGATACCACCAAGGCTAAAATCCAGGAACTGATTCATCTCTTCACCTAATAACCCAGATATGCATGGCGAAGATCCTTGTTCGCGGCAATTTGTTGTGCAGGTCCGTGCAGCACTACTTCCCCAAGATTCAGCACGATGCCTGTTCTCGCCACTCGAAGTGCCGTCACTGCATTCTGCTCGACCAGAAGAATGGCCAAGTTCTTTTCAATAGCCAGCTGCTGAGCGAGTTCGAGTATCTGTTGAACGATTAACGGCGCCAAACCCAAGGATGGTTCATCTAGTAATAGGCAGGTGGGCTCTGCCATCAGCGCCCGGCCAATTGCTAGTTGCTGTCTTTCGCCGCCGCTGAGTGTGCTCGCAAGCATCTTGTGACGCTTGGCTAATGCGGGAAATAAATCAAACACGCCAGCTATCGATTCCCGTTGATGAAAACGGGATCGCCACAACCCGCCTAATCGCAGATTCTCTTCGATTGTGAACTCTGCAATTGTTGACCGACCTTCTGGTACGAGAACTAATCCTCGGCGCACACGCTCGTCGGTCGCGACACCAACAAGGTCAGAACCATCGAATGTCACCTGACCTGACTTAGGGATGATGAGGCCTGCAACAGCGCGCATTAGCGTTGACTTACCTGCGCCGTTGGCGCCGATGACAGCGGTGACACAGCCACGTGGAGCTTCAAGAGAAACCTCGGAGAGAGCAACTACTTGTCCGTAACTCACCGTGAGGTTGTGAATATGTAACATCACGAAACCTCAGCTTCACCGAGATATGCAGTTAACACATCTTGATTGGATCGAATCTGCGCCGGAGTTCCCGATGCGATGATTTTCCCAGCATCCAATACCCAGATGAGGTCACACACTTCCATGACTAATTCCATGTGATGTTCAACGAGGAGAACAGTGCACTCTGGAGTCAACTGTTGCAATAACGCTGATAACTCTCGAATCTCTTCAGCTCCAACACCACCTGCCGGCTCATCCAGAAGCAACAGGTCAGGTTCGCTTACAAGAGCCCGGGCTAAGGCCACCTTTTTTTGAGTGGGGTATGGCAATTCACCTGGCATTGCATCCATAACACTGTCCAGGGTGAATCGTCGTAAAATCTCAACGGACTTTTGTCGAATAACCCGCTGCTCTTTATCGACCCAAGGTAAGGCCAGAGATTCTGAAAGAATCCCTGCCTTGTTTCGGGAGGTCGCACCAAGCATGACGTTCTCTAACACTGTGAGTGTTGGGAAAAGTCCAACGGCCTGCAAAGTCCGCGAAATACCCAATTTTGCTAACTGATGTGTTTTCACATGATTAATCGATTTACCTTTGAACGTAACCGTGCCCGAATTAGCTCGCACGAATCCACTCACCACATTGAATGCAGTTGTTTTGCCAGCGCCATTGGGTCCAATAAGTCCTGTAATCGAACCTGCCGGAACCTTCATAGACACGCCATCAAGAATTTTGAGTCCACTCACGGTGACATCAACACCTGTGAGTTCTAACATCTCGCAAGTCTGTAGGCCACACGGCAAACGGTCAACTGCAACGCTGGTGCGTCTCGCCTATGAAAATAATGAAGGCCCACTCAATTGAGCGGGCCTTCATCGATGTAACTGGGTGAGGCCTAGGCCTCGTCGTCAGTGAGCAAGTTCTTCACCCGGTTTGGGTCAACAGGAATGCCCGGGCCCATTGTTGAAGACAGAACTGCCTTCTTGACGTAACGACCCTTGGCAGCCGAAGGCTTCAAGCGCATAACTTCGTCAAGTGCAGCTGCGTAGTTCTCCACGAGCTGGGCTTCGGTGAACGAAACCTTGCCAATTGGGAACTGCAGGTTTGAATGCTTATCAACACGGAATTCAATCTTTCCGCCCTTGATGTCATCGACTGCCTTAGCTACGTCCATGGTGACGGTGCCGGTCTTTGGGTTTGGCATAAGGCCACGGGGACCAAGTACCTTGCCCAAGGTTCCGACCTTGCCCATGAGATCAGGTGTGCAGACGGCTGCATCAAAGTCAGTCCAGCCTCCGCGTACCTTTTCGATGAGTTCATCTGAACCCACAAAGTCTGCGCCGGCGGCGCGTGCTTCTTCTGCCTTTTCAGCGTTTGCAAAGACCAGGACCCGAACAGTCTTGCCAGTGCCATGAGGCAGGTTGACGGTGCCGCGCACCATTTGATCAGCCTTACGTGGATCCACACCAAGTCGCATGGAGATCTCAACGGTTGGATCGAACTTTGACTTCGTCGTCTCTTTCACCAAACGCACTGCTGCCAATGGTGTGTAGAGATCATCGAAATCAATCTTTTCTGCCGCTTCGCGGTAGACCTTGCTGCGCTTCATAGCTGCTCCTTCGCAGTGTGTGGTTTGCGAGCCGCGCTGGCTCTCCCACGGGGATGGTTATGCGTGATTACGCGGAAACGGTGATACCCATTTGACGGGCAGTGCCTTCGATGATCTTCATCGCGCCTTCAATGTCATTGGCATTGAGGTCAGGCATTTTTGTTTCTGCGATTTGACGG
>CANJCG010000109.1 GCA_947472655.1 Actinomycetota bacterium | reverse complement strand
CCTGGAATTCAAGTGAGCCCTCATCCAATCAATGCGAAATGGCTGTAGTCGGTTGCGTTGTGTTTTTGCGGGTACGCCCGACGTGGCGGCTGTAGCGCTGCGTGCTTTGATCAATACTGAACACGAAGTTGTTGGAGTCATAACTCGACCAGATTCACCTTCGGGTAGAGGACGGAATCTTCAGCGAAGTCCGGTGGGTTTAGTTGCAGATGAATTTGGCATACCCGTGCTCACGCCAAGTTCACTGAAAGACGCTGATTTTCGTGCGGCGCTTATTCAACTTGAACCTGAATGCATTCCCGTTGTTGCTTACGGAAATCTCATTCCAAGCGACCTTCTAGCTGTTGCGCCACATGGCTGGATTAATTTGCATTTTTCTATTCTTCCAGCTTTGCGCGGTGCGGCTCCCGTCCAGTGGGCCGTCATGCATGGAGATGAAATCACCGGCGCAACGACGTTCTTGATCGGTCCTGGACTAGACGACGGTCCAATTTTCGGAATGTTCACGGAAAGAATTTTGCCAACCGATACGTCCGGTGACCTTCTGGAGCGATTGGCAGGTTATGGGAGTTCATTACTCATCGGAACCCTTGATGGCATTGAAGCAGGTGAATTAGTTCCTGTAGATCAACCAAACGATGGCATCACTTTTGCTCCGAAACTTTCCATGGAAGATTCACGAGTGCGTTGGGATGACCCATGGATTGGCGTTGATCGCCGGATTCGTGCAACAACTCCAAGCCCCGGGGCCTGGACAATGCTGGGTGAAGATCGTTTCAAGCTCAGCCCACTTCAACACAAGGATCCAATTGACCTTCCACAGCTGCGCCCCGGACAGTTATTCGCCACAAAAAGCGCGGTCTGGGTCGGCACTGCGACCCATCCGGCCTGTCTGGATTGCATCCAACCGCCAGGAAAAAAACTCATGAATGCGGCTGACTGGGCCCGCGGAGTAGATATCAGCGGATTGAAATTCGTATGAGTGTCGATCCAGCTCGAGAAGCATCCTTGGATGTCCTTCGGGCTGTTCGAGTAGATGATGCATATGCGAACTTGGCTCTACCGATAATTTTGCGCAACCGAGGGCTTTCAGGTCGCGATGCAGCGTTTACTACTGAACTTGCCTATGGCGCTTTGCGTTGGCAGGGGCTATACGACGCGATTCTTGCGCAGTGTGTGTCTCGTGACTGGACTGACGTTGATCCCATGACCAAGGACATCCTACGTCTTGGTGCTCATCAGTTACTTGGGATGCGTGTACCTACACATGCGGCAGTTGATTCAACTTGCAACCTTGCAAAAGGGGCCGGTTCGCCAGGAGGAGCAAAGGCTCGAGCCGGATTTGTAAACGCCGTAATGCGAAAGGTAACGGAACGCAGTTTGGATCAGTGGATCGAATTTTTGGGTGTTGACGGTGATAGCGAACAACAGCTGGCAATTCGTTGGTCACATCCCGCATGGATTGTGCGCGCTCTAGCGCAAGCACTTGGCGATAAGCGAAGTGAGTTACGAGATCTACTTGCGGCTGACAACATCCCGGCAAAACCCTCATTGGTTGCACGACCCGGAAAAATCACTTTGGACGAAATGCTCGCCATTCCAGGAGTTGAAGCAGGCAGGTGGTCGCCTCTTGCTGGCACCTTGATTGAAGGTATCCCGGAGTCACTTGAAGAAATTCGCACAGGTTCCGTGGGCGTTCAAGATGAGGGCAGTCAGCTCGTCACCTTGGCTCTGAGTCGGGTGCCAATCACGAGTCATACCAATCGTTGGCTTGATATGTGCGCTGGTCCTGGAGGTAAGGCCGCGGTTCTTGATGGGTTGGCGCAGGAAGTGGGCGCACGTCTGGTCGCAATAGAGCAACATCCGCATCGAGCCAAACTTGTCAGTAACACTCTGGGCCAAGAAACCACGGCTGAAGTACTCACCGGCGATTCGGCTCAGCATGAATGGTCTGGTGAGTTTGATCGGGTGCTGGTTGACGTGCCCTGCACCGGGTTAGGCGCGCTTCGTCGCAGGCCCGAATCTCGTTGGCGAAGGAAGATTACTGATGTCTCTGGCCTAGCCCCTGCGCAACGAGCCTTATTACATGCGGCAGTGAAGGCAGTTGCTCCGGGTGGAGTTGTTGCTTATGTGACATGTTCACCACATTTCGCCGAAACAGAGCTTGTTGTGCAAGATATTTGCAAGGCTCACCCTGAGTTAACGATTCTGGATGCGCCAGCATTATTGCCCGAGGTGACTGACGCTGCCCGAGGCAAGTTTGTGCAGTTGTGGCCCCACCGCCACGGCACCGATGCGATGTTTCTAGCTTTGTTGCAGCGATCTGCAGAGTAGGCGGCCCTAGCGGCTACTGTTGTAGTCGTGGGCTTATTGATTTCGCCAAGCGTTCTTAATGCTGATCTCTCGCACCTAGCAGATGAGGTGCGACGAGTCGAGGCTGCAGCTGACTGGATTCACCTTGACGTTATGGACAACCACTTTGTTCCGAACTTAACGTTTGGACTACCGGTTGTTGAGTCACTCATAAAAAACACTTCGTTGCCTGCCGACTGTCATCTTATGATTCATGACCCTGATCGGTGGGCTCCTGCCTATGCCGAAGTCGGCGCAGGCAGCGTGACGTTCCACATTGAAGCGGCAAAAAATGCTCGGCAGATTTGCCGTGATATTCGTAGGCGCGGAGCCCGTGCCGGTGCAGCGCTCAAACCCGGCACTGAAATTACCGAAATCGCAGAACTGTTACCCGAGCTAGACATGATTTTGATCATGACAGTTGAGCCGGGTTTTGGCGGTCAGTCATTTATGACTGACATGCTGCCCAAAGTTCGTCGAGCTCGTGAATATGCCAAGCAGAGTGGTACAGATATCTGGGTGCAGGTTGACGGTGGAATTGATGCCAACACGATTGAGATGTGTGCGGAAGCAGGGGCAAATATTTTTGTAGCAGGTTCAGCGGTTTACCGGGCGCAGGATCCATCGAACATGATCAATCATCTTCGAGATATCGCCATGAGTGCTTGCGGTCACTAATGGTGGATACCTGGTCTGCATACATGCAACAAGCATTGAGCTTGGCCTTGCTTGGACCACGTTCACTTAATCCGCAGGTCGGCTGCGTCATTGTCGATCCGCAGGGAATCGTGGTGGGCACCGGATATCACGAAGGTGCAGGAACCGCTCACGCAGAAGTTGATGCGCTGACGAATGCGGGGGAGCGTGCCCAAGGATCAACGGCAGTGGTGACGTTAGAGCCCTGTCGCCACACTGGCCGTACGGGTCCATGCACTGAAAGCTTGATTCAAGCCGGGATTACTCGAGTGGTCTTCGCACAAAGTGACCCCACGAAAATAGCCTCAGGCGGAGCGAGTGTTCTTCGTGAAGCTGGTGTCGAAGTTATTGAAGGCGTGTGCGCGAAAGAGGCCCTGGAGATAAATAAGGCTTGGACTCATGTTCAACGCACGGGCAGGCCGTATGTCATCTTGAAAATCGCTCAGACACTAGATGGGCGAGTTGCTGACGGGTCTGGTGGACCTACTCCGATTACAGGGAGAGAAGCTCAAATTCTCACCCATCAGCTGCGTGCGCAATCCGATGCTGTGTTGATTGGAACTGCGACAGCACTGATTGATAACCCGGCGCTCACTGTGCGCCTGGCGCCGTTCACCCATCAGCCGATTCGGGTGGTGATGGGTGAACGTGAGTTACCTCGTGACTTACATATTTTTGATCAGCAGGCACCAACCATGCTGGTTCGCGAGCACCGTCCTTCGGCGGCGCTGGCGTTGCTGGGCGAGGCTGGGATCCAGCAGGTCTTTTTGGAAGGCGGACCCACGCTGGCGACAGCCTTCCTTGAGGCAAATATGGTCGACGAAGTGGTCTGGTTCTTAGCCCCGGCGCTCTTTGGAATGGGCCCAACGGCTCTAGCCGTTTTGGGGGCTCCAGTTCGACTCGATGTCACACGAATTGAACTCATCGGGAATGATGTGATGGTGAGCGGGCGTATTGCCGGCACTAGCGAGTAGAAGAAAAGGACGTAGACGTGTTTACCGGCATCGTTGAAGAGCGCGGGCAGGTGGTGTCTGTGACCCCGATGGGGGATTCAGCACGCTTGGTTATTCGGGCTGAAATCGCGTTGAGCGATGCCAAATTAGGGGATTCAATCGCAGTGAACGGAGTCTGCCTGACCATTGCGGATCGCGATGCACAGACATTCACAGCTGATGTCATGGCAGAAACGTTGACTCGCTCCTCTCTTGGCAGCGCTGCCCCTGGTGTTCAGGTGAATCTTGAGCGGGCGATGCTTGCGGATGGTCGCCTTGGCGGACACCTTGTGCAAGGCCATGTTGACGGCACCGGAAGCATCCTCAGTATTGAACCGGCAGATCACTGGACCCTGGTCCGTGTCGCTATTCCTGTAGACCTTGCGCGATACGTAGCAGAAAAGGGATCCATCACCGTTGATGGAGTCTCGTTGACTGTCGTTGGGGTTACCGATGATTCGTTTAGTGTTTCACTCATCCCCACCACGTTGCGCGAGACGACACTTGGTGAGCGCAAGGTCGGCCAAATTGTCAATCTTGAAATAGATGTGATCGCTAAATATGTCGAGCGACTGCTGGAGGCAAGAAAATGATTCCTGCAGATAAACTTTTCGCAAAACAAGATAAGGCTGCGCAAAAAACTCAAGCAAACGCAAACGCAAACGCAGACGCAGACGCAGACGCGGCTAGCAGTGTGTCCGAGGCCATCACTGGAGTCGGTGAAGTTCAACTTGATTCAATTGAAGATGCAATTGAAGCCATGCGCGCAGGCCATAGCGTCATCGTTGTTGATGATGAAGATCGTGAAAATGAGGGCGATTTAAT
>CANJCG010000108.1 GCA_947472655.1 Actinomycetota bacterium | reverse complement strand
TCTATCTAGGCGTGACTATCTGTGGACGTCGTCTACGAACTTTGCCGATGTGGATAACTTTTAGTCTGGTACTCCCGGGAGTTTCCAACTTCGCCGATGTTCAACTGTCGCACCGTGCGCAGCTAAGGCTGCAATGTGCCCAGGCGATGCGTAACCCTTGTTGTCTTGCCACGCATAGGCCGGAAACTTGCTTGAAAGTTTCACCATGAGTGCATCTCGCTCAACTTTTGCAAGAACGCTTGCCGCCGCCACCGACACACAGGTTCGATCAGCTTTCACTTTTGTAACAACGGGCGGGACTTCAATCAAAACGTCTGAACCCAATTCAAGAAATGACGCTTGTTCAGGTGGGGTAAACCAATCGTGACTGCCATCGAGCAACATAACTTCTGGTTGCACTTCTAACTGTGTCAGTGCACGGTGCCCTGCGAGTCGTAAAGCACCAATGATTCCAAAATCATCGATCTCTTGCGGCGATGCGTGCCCCACGGCATAGGCCAATGCCCACTCACGAATTTTTGGTACGAGCGCATTGCGCACCATCGGTGAGAGTTCTTTGCTATCGCGTACCCCCTGCAAGGTATTGCGAACTGAACGATCAACCACAACTATTCCGACACTGACGGGTCCAGCAAGCGAACCTCGACCGACTTCATCAACCGAGCCAATAGTTGCGTAGCCCTTCTTTAGGAGACCACGTTCAGTACTCAGAGTTGGAGCGCTCACTTGGCTGAAGCTGCGCTCGATTTATCTAACGCAGGGTTGCCGAAAATTTCGGGGATTGGCAGGGTGGTGAATCTTTTCAGTGGCCAGACAACGACAAATGCGCGCCCGACAACATTGTCGACAGGAACTCCACCACTGTTCTCCTCAAGGTGATAACGAGAATCGCGCGAGTTTCCGCGGTTATCGCCCATCACGAAAATTGAATCAGCAGGAACCGTGATATCGAATTGCAATTGGTTCGTTGGCGCGACGACGTAACTTTCACTAAGCGAAACACCATTCAAAACGATGCGTTGCTGAGCATCGCAACACACGACATGATCACCCGCGATACCAATAGCCCGTTTCACCAAGTCATTACCGCTATCGCTTGGTAGTAATCCGATGAACGTCATCGCGTTATGTATGACTCCGCGCACGCCTGTGGGGCCAGGCTCGGGAGCGCCTAGCCAACCGCCTGGATCACGGAATACAACGACTTCTCCGCGAGAAATTCCACCAAAATGCGTGGTGATCTTAGAAGCCACAATGCGATCGTTGGGCATCAGTGTGTTTTCCATTGACTCACTAGGCACATAGAAAGCCTGAACGAGGAAGACTCGTACGAAAGCTGAAAGCGCTAGAGCTGCAATCACGATGACGGTGAACTCCCGCAGTCCTGATAGAAATCCGGTTGACTTAGATTTCTTGGGACGAGCATCCTTTGGCGGCGGCTGTTCGATACTCACTTAGCCACCTTTGCATACGCTGATGGGATTGACACACTTCCCCATCTTGAAGGGGGCCACACCACTGCCATAACCCGGCCCACAACCTTGGAAGTTGACACCATACCGCCACCCGGATCACCCAAATGGGCACGCGAGTCTGCGCTGTTTGATCTGTGATCGCCCATGACCCAAAGCTTGCCTTCTGGCACAACAGCATCGAAATTAACGGTGCTTGGGACATCGCCGGGATAGAGATAGCTCTCTTGCACCGGAACTCCATTAATGAGCAACGAGCCTGCGGCATTGCAACATTGCACGTGATCACCCGCAACCCCGACGACACGCTTGACGAAGTCCGATCCATCGGGAGCGATCACTCCCACCGACTGGCCAATAGTCGTCAAGAGCCCACGGATCGGATCCCGCGAAAGCACCACGCCTTGAGCCACGAAGGAATCAGTTCCATCAAAGACAATGACATCGCCGCGTTCTATCGGTCGCAGGTGATACACGACTCGATTGACTAAAACTCGATCACCAACCTGAAGCGTGCCCTCCATTGATCCCGATGGAATGGAAAATGGCTTAGCGACGAACGATGTGAAAAGTAGAACTACAACGACCGCACCCACAAGAGTCAGTGGAAGATCCCACCGAGAATGTTTGGGCACCAGCGAAAAAGACTAGTCCTGTGACTTGGTAGGCACGCGATCGCGCTTTTCGCGGATCTTTGCCTTTTTGCCACGAAGATCGCGAAGGTAATACAGCTTTGCGCGTCGCACGTCGCCGCGGGTAACTACTTCGATCTTTTCAATGATCGGGGTATGCATCGGGAACTTGCGCTCTACGCCGGTTCCGTAAGAAACCTTGCGGACCGTGAAAGTCTCTCCGATGCCTGAACCGGAAATACCGATGACTACGCCTTGGAAAACCTGCACACGGGTCTTGTTGCCTTCAACGACCTTTACGTGCACTTTGAGAGTGTCGCCGGCGCGGAATTCAGGGATGTCTGAACGTAGGCTTGATACGTCGACAATATCGAGAGTCTTCATGATCATTCGCTTCCTGCAGGAGCCACAGGTCTCCCACGGTGGGGTTTGAGGAAATTGCTACCCATGCAACCGAGTCCCCTGTGGCAGAGCACCGGCGCGGTGGGCTGTAGAAGTGTGCCACAGTCGGGCCTCGTACCCCAACTCGCCTCATGTGATCAGGCGTGAACGGCCCGGCCAGGTCGCGGAGCACTCTGCATTGCACCTAATCCCTAGCCTCACCAATACCTGTTGCCTGACAGCTAAAGATCTGGCCGCTTTTCGGCAGTTCGCTCCTGAGCTTGTTCTAGGCGCCACTGAGAGATGTTTGCGTGGTGGCCGCTGGTGAGTACGTCGGGTATCCCGATCCCCCGCCACTCCTGCGGCTTGGTAAACACAGGGCCTTCAACCAACTTGCCGTCGGCACTCATGCTGAATGAATCATCCACAGCACTTTCTTGATTTCCTAAAACACCAGGAATCAAACGTCCAACTGCTTCAACAATCACCATTGCAGCAACCTCACCACCGGCCAAGACATAGTCGCCAATCGTTACCTCAGTTACACAGTTCCAATCATCGCGAGCTGCGTAATGCTGCATCACTCGAGAATCAATTCCTTCATAGCGGCCACAGGCAATCACGAGCCATGGTTCATCACACCAGCTTTGAGCGAGCCCTTGAGCAAATGGCACCCCTGACGGGGTCGGAACAACAAGAGTGGGTTTGGTGTCACCTGATCCGCGAATCTCATCAAGAGCTTTGCCCCAGGGCTCAGGCATCATCACCATGCCCGGGCCGCCGCCATATGGAGTGTCATCCACTGTGTTATGCCGATCGTTTGTCCAGGTACGTAGGTCATGGAGCCGCAAATCTATGAGTCCAGCGTCAATAGCTTTGCCAATTAAAGACAACTTCAAAGGCTCAAGATATTGCGGGAAAATAGAAACGATGTCGATACGCATTACGCCTCGGAGTTTTCAAGCAATCCAGCAGGCGGATCGATAACGATTCGCTTCTGCGCGATTTCCACCACCGGGACGAACAATGCGATGAACGGGATAAGCACTTCTGATTCATCTGGTCGCAAAACCGACAACATGTCTTGGCTTGGCAGGTGAATCACCTCCGTGACGATGCCTACAGGCGTTGCATCAAGGAGCTCTACGTTGCAACCCTCAAGTTGATCGTCATAGAACTCGTCGGGATCTTGCGGAGTCTCATCCGGATCACGTTCTATTTCTAAAATTGTGTTACGAATCGACTCAGCCCAGGAGCGATCGTGAATGCCTTCAAACTTGATGAGCAGCCGACCAGAATGCCAATGGACCGCTTCAACTGTTAACAGTTGTAGCGGTCCATCGATAACAAATTCTGTGCCTGGTGCGAAACGAAGATCTGGCTCGTCAGTACGAGATTCGACAGTGACTTGACCGCGAATCCCGTGTGGCTTACCAATGCGTCCGACAACAACGCGCATGGTCAGTTAGCGCTCAACTACGTCGAGAAAGTCAATACGCACGCCGCGGCCACCGTTAAGTGCAGCCAAGACGTTGCGCAGTGCCGTTGCGGTACGACCGCCGCGACCGATGACGCGCCCCATGTCTTCTGGATTCACGCTGACATTCAACGTAGTTCCGCGACGTTGGGCCTTCTCTGACACGGTGACATCTTCAGGATGGTCAACGATGCCACGCACGAGGTGACCTAAGGCCTCTTCGAGCATCAGGCGGGAGTCACATCTGCTGGTGCATCTTCAGAAACAACTTCAATAGCTGCTGATTCGGTAGCAACCTCTTCCGCAATTTCTTCTGCAATAACTTCGGCGGCAACAACTTCAGCCACAACCTCTGCGGCAGCAACTTCAGCCACAACCTCGACTGGGGTTTCAAGCTTCGGCTTCTTGACGATCTTTGGCTCATTGGCAGCTTCCGCAACTGCAGCCTCAAACATGGCGATTTTGTTCACCTTTGGAGGTGCAACTCGCAATGTGCCTTCGGCTCCTGGCAGGCCCTTGAACTTTTGCCAATCACCAGTGATCTTCAGGATCGCTTCAACTGCTGGAGTTGGAAGTGCTCCAACGCCGAGCCAGTACAACACACGGTCTGACTTCACCGAGATGATGCTTGGATCCTGCAACGGCTGGTAGATGCCGATCTCTTCAATGGCGCGACCGTTACGAGCGGTGCGTGAGTCGGCAACAACAATGCGGTACTGCGGTGCATGGGTCTTGCCCAAGCGCTTCAACTTGATCTTTACGGCCACGGCGGGCTTATCTCCTGTTATGTAAGGCGGTCCGAGCTCACCTCGGCGTGGGGACACGTCAGTGAAACTTCGACCTTGCGGACTGCTGTGCCTTGGGTTGAGAGGGTCCTTCGGCGCAGCAAGTGCCCGCTCATTCTGCCAGACCAATGCGGGCGCG
>CANJCG010000107.1 GCA_947472655.1 Actinomycetota bacterium | reverse complement strand
GCGATTTCAATGCAGTCGTCCCAGTTGGCAGCCAGCATTGCGTCACGAAATGCTCGCGATCCATTGGCATTAGTTCGCTCGCCAATCGACAAATATGTGGTGTCCTGCCGAAATGGCACAGACTGGTACAAGGAGGCAATCGAAGCTTCATGGTGTGGACTACGCGTCGTAATTGACCTGCCGTGTAGTCGCTTCACAACTGCCTCAAGGTGAGCCGGCGTTGTTCCGCAACAACCACCGATAAGTCCCAGCCCATATTCACGGGTGAAGTTGTCATGCGCATCGGCTAACTCATCCGGGGTTAATGGGTAGTAGGCCCCATCCGACGTTAATTGAGGTAGACCTGCGTTGGGCATCGCGGAAATACCGATGTTTGACGATTTCGCAAGGGTCCGCAGGTGCTCGCTCATTTCTTGCGGGCCCGTTGCACAGTTGAGTCCAATGACATCTATGCCCAAAGGCTCAAGAGCAGTCAGAGCAGCGCCAATCTCTGTGCCGAGCAACATTGTTCCGGTCGTCTCAACAGTGACTTGAGCGATGATCGGAAGATCTACTCCAGCTGCAGTTAATGCCCGACGCGCACCGATGAGAGCAGCCTTCGCCTGCAGGAGATCTTGAGCTGTCTCAATGAGAATTGCATCTGAGCCACCGTCGATGAGACCTCGCACCTGTTCTTGGTAAGCATCGCGAAGAAGAGCAAACGGTGCATGCCCAAGTGACGGCAACTTTGTGCCAGGACCAACTGATCCAAGGACCCACCGGGGGCGATCTGGGGTCGACCATTTATCGGCACATTCACGGGCGATACGTGCTCCCGCTTCAGCCAACTCGTAGATGCGTTCAGGAATGTCATATTCGCCAAGGTTTGCATAGTTCGCACCAAAGGTATTGGTCTCAACGCAGTCAACTCCAACAGCAAAATAGGCGTCATGCACACCAGCCACCACATCGGGGCGCGTGATGTTCAAAATCTCGTTGCAGCCCTCATAACCCTGGAAATCCTCCATGGAAGGATCAGCTGCTTGGAGCATGGTGCCCATGGCCCCGTCAGCTATCACTACTCTGGTGGCAAGGGCTTCACGAAGGCTTGGTTTCGTCGATGAAGTCATGATGAAAACAGTCTACCGACTAGGGCCCAGGGGTTAAGTTGGAGCAGTCGATGATGGGAGTGGGCAATGATTGAGTACGACGGCCTGCCCGTGTTGAGAGAACCAATTCTGATTGCTGCCTTTGAGGGCTGGAACGATGCCGGCGAGTCAGCTTCGGCTGCGGTTGAATACCTGTGCGACATGTGGGACGCAGAATTGCTGGCTGAATTCGACTCTGAAGATTATTACGACTACCAGGTGAATCGTCCGTTGGTAAGCACAAATGAAAATGGTGCACGCGAAATCCACTGGCCCACCACAAAGATCTACACCGCCCAAATCCCTGGCGCAAAACACGATGTCGTGTTGATCCAAGGTATCGAACCAAATATGCGTTGGCAGCAATTCGTACGCGAAATCCTTGGACTCTGTGCGGAGCTGGATGTGCGGCTGGTCACGACGTTGGGGGCCTTGCTCACCGATGCTCCACACACCCGCCCTGTCCCGATACACGGCACAAGTTCAGATGCGGCCCTGCAAGCTGAATTCGGTGTTGAGACGTCAACCTATGAAGGCCCGACAGGAATTGTCGGAGTACTTCAGCAAGCGTGCAGCGCCATGGGGATTCCTTCGGTGTCGCTGTGGGCCTCGATCCCCCATTACGTAAGCCAACCACCTAACCCAAAAGCCACCCTCGCCTTGGTTCAACGCATTGAAGACGTGGTCGACATTTCCATTCCGATTACAGATCTCATTGAAGACGCCCGTGCTTGGGAAATGGGTGTTGATGAATTGGCATCAGAAGACGACGAGGTTGCTGAATATGTGAAGCAACTGGAACAGACACGCGATGCCGCAGATTTACCTGAAGCGAATGGTGAATCTATTGCACGTGATTTCGAGAGGTACTTGCGCCGCAGAGGCACTGGCACTTAATAGACGAGCTATTCACGTGTGTGATTGGTTAGTTCGAACCTTTAAGCGACAGGTACTTGTCGATATCTGCAACTAAAGCAGGGTCCAGCTGTGAGTCCTGCGAAGTATTCGTTTGCAAATCAGTGAGAATTCCGAGTGCGACTTTCTTGCCGAGTTCAACACCCCACTGGTCAAATGAGTTGATTCCCCAAACTGCGCCTTGCACGAAAACGCTGTGCTCATACAGGGCTACGAGCGCCCCCAACGTGAAAGGATCCAATTTCTGCACCATGAGAACAGTTGTTGGTCGATTGCCTGGCATCACCTTGTGTGCGACTAATTCTGGTCGTGTTCCATCGGCTGATATTTCTTCGGTGGTGCGGCCAAATGCGAGAACAGATGCCTGAGCGAGTGCATTTGCAACCAGCATGTCTTGTTGATTTTCGTGTCCATGGGCACTTTGGGCAACCACGATCACATCGCAAGCAACGTCGCCCGTGCCCTGATGCAGCATTTGATAAAACGAATGTTGACCATTGGTACCAGGTTCACCCCACACTATTGCGCCCGTGTCATAGGTGACTTCGGTTCCATCTCGGCGAACGCGCTTGCCATTACTCTCCATGGTCAACTGCTGTAAATACGCCGGAAAACGCGATAAATACTGTGAATAAGGCAGCACGGCAGTTGTTGGTATTTCAAGGAAGTTGCGGTTCCAGATAGCGAGCAGCCCCATGAGGAGCGGAAGATTTTCAGCAGGCGGTGCGGCTTTGAAGTGCTCATCCATCGATCGAAAGCCCTGAAGTAATTCCCGAAAATTGTCTTTTCCAATCGCAACCATCGTGGACAAACCGATGGCACTTTCCATTGAGTATCGCCCACCCACCCAGTCCCAGAATCCAAACATGTTTTCCACATCAATGCCGAATTTGGCAACTTCAGGCGCGTTCGTTGAGACGGCAACAAAATGTCGGGCAACAGCATGGTCACCGAGGGCTGAGACCAACCAATGACGGGCATACTCGGCGTTCGTCATGGTTTCCAGCGTCGTGAAGGTTTTCGACGCCACGATGAATAAAGTGGTTTCGGGGTTGAGATCAAACAGAATCTCGCCGGCGTCACTTGGATCAACATTGGATAAGAAATGACAGGTGATAGATCGTTCTCGGTAGTCCTTTAAAGCTCGGTAGGCCATAGCCGGTCCCAGGTCTGATCCGCCTATTCCAATATTGACAACGTCGGTGATCCGCTTGCCGGTGGAGCCAATCCATTTTCCAGAACGCACTGCGTCGCTTAAAGCACCCATGCGGGTGAGCACCTGATGTACCTCGTCGGTGATGCCAACGCCATCTACCACTATGGATTGATCAGCTGGCGCACGAAGCGCCGTATGAAGAACTGCCCTGTCTTCTGTGGTGTTGATGGGTTCACCCTCGAGCATGGCATCCCGTAGGGAAAGAACCCGCGTCTGCTCGGCCAGGCTGTAGAGCAAATCACGTGCCTGTTGTGAAATTCGCTGCCGCGAGAAATCCGCATAAATACCCGCGGCCTCCAAAGTGAATTCAGCAGGGCGATTGGGGTTGCTGGTGAACAGGTCTCGAATTGTCGTTGTCGACGATTTTTCAGTGATCTCGAGCAAAGAGTCCCAAGCCGTACACCTGGTGGGATCTATTGCCTCGACGTTGGTCATACGATCAGCCTTCCACTAGCCTCGTCAAATAGCGACATTGGCACGAATTGGCGCCTGACCGTCTAGGAGGAAACATGACCACGAAGAATCCCGTGACTCTGGGAATGGTCGGTTTAGGCAGGATGGGTGCGAACCTGAGCCGAAGGGCCATGAGGGATGGTCACGCGTGCGTAGTTTTCGATGCAAATCCCACTAATGTTCAGTCTCTCGTTTTGGAGGGGGCAACTGGTGCCGAGAGTTTGGCGGATCTCGTTGCAAAAATACCCGCACCACGCGCGATATGGGTCATGGTGCCAGCTGGTCACATCACCGAAAACGTCGTTACCGAACTGATTGGACTGCTTGATTCGGGAGATGCGCTTATCGACGGCGGAAATTCCTACTACCGTGACGATATTCGTCACTCCCAAGAATGCGCGAAAAAAGGAATTGAGTTTCTCGATATCGGTACCTCAGGTGGAGTGTGGGGAATAGACCGCGGTTACTGCTTGATGATCGGCGGACCGCAGACATCAGTTGACCGACTTTCTGGATTGTGGGACACGCTTTCCCCTGGCGTTGATAGTGCAGAGCGCACCGCAGGTCGCGTCGGTGAGGTTGCACCCGAAGAACGAGGCTGGCTGCACTGCGGGCCTAGCGGCGCCGGCCACTTCGTGAAGATGGTTCACAACGGAATTGAATACGCCCTCATGGCTTCGTACGCCGAAGGCCTGAATATTTTAAAACATGCCAATGCTGGAAAAACCTTGCGCGAAGCAGATGCCGAAACCGCACCCATGACACATCCAGAATTTTATCAATATGACCTAGACGTGCCAGCCATCACTGAATTATGGCGTCGAGGCAGTGTTGTGGAGTCTTGGCTGTTGGACTTGACTGCGCTTGCGCTTACTAAGTCTGCGGAACTTGATGAATTCAGCGGTCGCGTAAGCGATAGCGGTGAAGGTCGATGGACGGCTATTGCAGGCATCGAAGAGGGTGTACCTGCGCCTGTCTTAACGGCAGCATTGCAGGAACGCTTCTCTTCTCAAGGCACTTCATTATTTGCCGACAAGCTTCTTTCCGCGATGCGCAAAGAATTTGGTGGACACAACGAAAAAGAATAGTTAAAGCGCTACGCCAAGAAGTGCCTGCACGCTGTCACGCATCAAGTTCATCGAAGTGACTGACTCACCGTCGCGATTTGTTGCCGCAAGTGCCCAGGTATCAACAACGTCCAAAACTTCTGGCGTACGCAGGTCGTT
>CANJCG010000106.1 GCA_947472655.1 Actinomycetota bacterium | reverse complement strand
ATCTCAATAGCCTGCGCAAGAAGCGACGGAGGTAAGTTGTCCATTACGAACCAGCCCAGATCTTCCAGTGCGCGTGCAGCGGTCGAACGACCCGCTCCAGACATGCCTGTCACAAGCGCTACCTCTAATTGCCGATCGGTCATGATTCCTCATTTCCTGGTTGCAATCCCATATGAATTTTGGCAGCAAGCGCCGGTCCTATGCCAGCGACTTGGGTCAGCTCAATCTCTGATGCTGCCTTTAACGCTTTCATCGTGCCAAAATGCTTCAGAAGCGCCTTTGCTTTCGTTTCGCCGAGCCCGGAGATGTTGTCCAGAGCACTGACTTTCATCGCCTTGCCTCTGCGTTTGCGATGGAAGGTGATTGCAAAGCGATGAGACTCGTCGCGAACACGCTGCAAGAGATAAAGGCCCTCACTTGACCTCGGCAGGATCAATGGATCCGAATCATCTGGCAGCCACACCTCCTCGAGCCGCTTTGCTAAACCAATCACGGGCACATCTGTTATTCCTAAAGCCATTAAGGCATCTTGCGCTGCGCGAACTTGAGGTTGCCCACCATCGATGACGAGTAACCCGGGCGGGTACGCGAACTTCTTCTTCTCACCGATCTGTTCTGTTGAAAGTGAGCCGGCCGCCGCGTCTTCGCCGGATCTGGTGAATCTTCGGGTCACGACTTCTGCGACGGATGCGGTGTCATCGGCATGTGGTGTCTTTATTACGAAACTTCGGTAATCACTCTTCTTGGCCAACCCATCCTCAAACACAACAAGTGAACCCACGGTGTTTTCACCCATTAACGTAGAGATATCGATGCACTCAATACGTAACGGGGCTTCCGAAAGATTCAATGCCTCGCGTATCTCCTCGAGAGCTATTGAACGAGTCGTCAAATCGCTTGAACGTTTCATGCGATGAGATTGCAAAGTGTGTGATGCATTCTTAAGGGCGGTTTCCATCAACGACTTCTTGTCGCCTCGCGCAGGCACCCGCAGATGCACCGGGCCTTCTCGTACTTCGCTTAGCCAAGATTCCAGTGCACCAGCTTCTTCAACTGACGCAGACACCAGAATTTCGCGTGGAATGTCGGTAATTCCGGGCTCTGAGTAAATCCGTTGAATCGCTCGCCCTACAACCTGACCTGTTGTAAGTTCTTCCGCTTTTTCGATGACAAAACCACGTTCGCCGCGAATACGACCACCACGAACGTGAAAGACCTGAACCCCCGCTTCGAGCGGGTCTTCTGTAACTGCAATTAAGTCGGCATCCGTGTCATCATTAAACGCAACCGCGTTGCGCTCGGTGGCTCTGCGCAGCGCACCAATGCGATCTCGCAATCGTCCGGCATCTTCGTAACGCTCCCCTACTGCGGCTTCATTCATCTGAAGTTCGAGTTGTTTAACGAATCCTTCACCATTGCCTGCCATGAAGGTGCAAAAATCCAAAACTATGCCTCGGTGTTCTTCTTCAGAGACTTTGCCAACGCAGGGGGCGCTGCATTTGTCGATGTAACCAAGAAGACATGGGCGACCAACCTGCTTTGCGCGCCGAAAGACCCCATCACGGCACGAGCGCACCGGGAAGACTTTCAGGAGTTCATCAACCATGTCGCGTAGCGCCCAGGCATGTGCGTACGGACCGAAGTAACGAGTTCCAACTTTTTTAGCTTCACGCACAATCGCAACCCTTGGAAAAGGATCGGATAGATTAAATGACAAATACGGATAGGTTTTATCATCACGAAACTTCACGTTAAATCGTGGGTCAAACTCCTTGATCCAGGCATATTCCAAGGTGAGCGCTTCTACCTCAGTGCCGACAACAACCCAATCAACCTCTCGGGCTGTGGCGACCATGCTCGCAGTGCGCGGGTGCAACGTTGCAGGGTCCTGAAAGTAATTTGCCAACCTTGAACGTAGGTTAAGCGCTTTTCCAACATAAATGATTCGACCAGTTGTATCACGAAATCGATATACGCCTGGCTCAGTGGGGATCGTTCCCGTTGGCGGGCGCAATGGCGATTCGTTTACCATCGGAATTAGGCCAAGACGACGTTCGTACCTTGAACCGAAACTGCTGCTGGTGCCAAGCCTTGTTCCGCTGGGCCGGCAATGACTGAGCCATCAACCGCGGAGAATCGAGAACCGTGACAAGGACAAATGATCTCGTCTTTTGCAACAGCGCCCACGAGGCAACCAGCATGTGGGCATATAGCAGTGAAACATTTAATCTCTCCTGCATTTGGCTGCGTCACGACAACTGGCGGGTCACTGATCACCACGCCGCCGCCAACTGGCACATCGGCCACCGCTGCGAGAACTGTGCCTTTCGTACCTGCTGGTGCTGCGCCTGAGTCAGCCTCTGATGGAGATACCGGCGCACTTTCACCTGAAGATGAGCACGCTGCCGCCACCACACCAACAGCAACGATTCCGCTACCTGCCAAGACTTTCCGTCGATTAACTAATCCGTTTTCTGACATGTCATCTCCTCTGTGGAAAGCCTAGGACTTGCGACGCTTTGTGGGCGGCAGACTCGCGCTCGGCAGCATCTGCGCTAGGAACGAACCTGTGTGACTGGCCTTTACCAGGGCGACATCTTCAGGAGTTCCCTGAGCAACCACCATGCCGCCACCCGAACCACCTTCGGGCCCCATGTCGATGACCCAGTCGGCAGTTTTAATCACATCGAGATTATGTTCAATGACGATGACGGAGTTTCCCTTGTCGACGAGTGAGTGAAGTACGCCAAGTAGTTTACGAATGTCTTCAAAATGCAAACCAGTAGTCGGTTCATCAAGAACGTAAATCGTGCGACCTGTTGAACGTTTTTGCAATTCGGCAGCCAGCTTGACGCGCTGGGCTTCACCACCTGAAAGCGTCGGCGCAGATTGACCAAGACGCACGTAACCCAGGCCGACTTCAACCAAGGTGGTGAGATGTCGAGAAATCGCAGGCACCGCGGCAAAGAATTCTTTCGCCTGCTCAATTGGCATATCTAAAACATCAGAGATGCTTTTGCCTTTGAATTGGACCTCGAGGGTCTCGCGGTTGTAGCGGTCTCCGTTACATACTTCGCACGGCACGTATACGTCGGGAAGGAAATTCATTTCAATCTTGATCGTTCCATCACCTGAGCACGATTCGCATCGTCCGCCCTTAACGTTGAATGAGAATCGACCCTGAAGATAGCCCCGAACCTTTGCCTCTGGAGTATCAGCGAACAACTTTCGCACATGATCAAAGACGCCTGTATACGTTGCTGGGTTACTTCGCGGTGTGCGACCGATGGGCGACTGATCGACGTGAACAACCTTGTCAACGTTCTCTAGTCCAGTCACTTTTTTGTGCCGGCCTGGAACATGCCGTGACCCATTGAGATCACGAGCCAATACCGAATACAACACGTCATTGACCAGCGTCGACTTACCAGAGCCACTGACACCCGTGACCGCGACTAATTGCCCAAGCGGAATATCGACAGTGACATTTTGCAGGTTGTGTTCTGTGGCTCCGTGGACAGTGATTTTGCGGTCGGTCGAAGGGCGGCGAGTTTCAGGTATCTCAACCTTGCGCTTGCCTGTCAGGTACTGCCCGGTTATCGACTCCGGATTAGCGAGAAGATCTTCGACGGTGCCGCTTACAACAACTTGGCCACCATGTTCGCCGGCCCCAGGACCAATATCGACGATCCAGTCTGCCGTGCGAATGGTGTCTTCATCGTGTTCAACGACAATCAGAGTGTTTCCTAGATCGCGCAAGCGTATGAGTGTGTCAATAAGTCGCCGATTATCGCGCTGATGCAATCCGATACTTGGCTCATCCAACACATAGAGAACACCAACAAGTCCGGATCCGATCTGCGTGGCAAGACGAATACGTTGTGCTTCACCACCTGCAAGCGTTCCAGCTGCGCGATCAAGGGAAAGGTAGTGCAGGCCAACATCGACTAAGAATTGGAGCCGCTCGTTTACTTCTTTTAGAACTCGCGTTGCAATTTTAGAATCTCTGGCAGACAACTTCAGCCCGGCCAGCATGGATGCGGTTTCACCGATTGGTAATGCTGCAATGTCGGCAATTGAATGCCCATTCACTGTTACCGCAAGTGACAGAGGCTTGAGCCGGGAGCCGTTGCACGCGTGGCAAGGAACCTCGCGCATAAATCCTTCGAATCGTTCACGGGCTGAATCACTTTCGGTCTCTGCGTGCCGACGAGCAACATAAGAAAGAGCGCCCTCAAAGCCTGTCGTGTACGAACGGGTTCTGCCGTAACGATTGCGGTACTTCACATGTACTTCAGCCTCGTGGCCGTTCAAGATGGCCTTGCGTGCCTTTGCGGGCAACTTCTCCCATGGCGTGTCCATATCTATTGCGAGTTCGTCGCAAAGTGACTCAAGGAGGCGACGGAAATAATCAGAAACTAAGCCCCCGGCCCAAGGAGCGATGGCGCCTTCATTCAGCGTTGCGCTGGGATCAGGCACGACGAGTTCAGCATCAACTTCGCGTCGGGTGCCAAGCCCGGTGCACTCTGGACAAGCACCAAAGGGAGAGTTAAATGAGAAGGATCGAGGTTCTAATTCTTCGAATGACAGTTCATCTTTCGCGCAAGCTAAGTGCTCACTAAAAATACGTTCACGATGCGGATCATCTTCTGCAAGATCAACAAAGTCGAGAATCA
Source organism: Actinomycetota bacterium (assembly GCA_947472655.1). GTDB lineage: Bacteria > Actinomycetota > Actinomycetes > S36-B12 > S36-B12 > UBA11398. The sequence continues at coordinate 268 of CANJCG010000106.1, read as the reverse complement.
CCAAACCGGACGCAAGCTTGAGAGCCGTTTCAACAGAGTCGGTCAGGCGTCGACGAGAATCAGCCTTGACCGCCAAACGGTCTACAACAACCTCAATTGAGTGCTTTTCTTGTTTCTTCAGTGCGGGAAGTTCATCCATCCCGTAAACAACGCCGTCGACTCGAACGCGAGAGTAGCCCTGTGCTTGTAAGGCTCGGAAAAGTTCGGAATATTCGCCTTTTCGTTCACGGATGACCGGGGCCAGAACCTGAAAGCGAGCGCCCTGCGT
>CANJCG010000105.1 GCA_947472655.1 Actinomycetota bacterium | reverse complement strand
AGCCCCACTGGCTTAACCAGGCTGCCGCTTCAACAACAACGTCAGTGAGCTTGGTTCGCAAATCCACAAAACCAAACGTGCCTAGATGAATGGTCTCTGAATTGAAAGCCAACCGATCCCGGGCATCGTCGCGCATTTCTTGAGTGATGTGATCGGTTTTAGGCACGCGCTGATTTGCGAAAGGCAGCATTCGGGCAGTGACACCTGTTTCAGTTTCAATTCTGAGTGCAGCACTTGGTGCGTGCAAGATCAACATTGTTGATTGATTCGCGATCTCCCAAAAGCCAGCGTTTTGGAGTAGGCGCATATCGTCAATTTGAGCATCAAGGGCCGGCTTAAGAGATCGTTGAGCTTGACCGCGAACCATCACCTGCTCAACGCCACCTTGACCGCGCATCGCCATGTAGTACTCGACCATGCGCGTGTCATGAGCAATCACAACTGCGTCGATGGAGTTCAGCAATTCAATGAATGGAATGTGGAAATGCGAGTTTCCGACCACGGTGACGAACACATCGTGATCGTGACCATTGGCAATCACGTCATCGATATTTGCGTGCTTGATCGAATCTTCAACAAGCCCGCCTGTCGTGGTGTAGACCGTGACGTCTGAGAGTTTGGCAAGTTCTCGAACTGTTGCTGCTGAGAAGTCGGCAACACCTGAACGCTGAGGCTCCCAAGGTGTTGCGAATCCAATGCTTAAGCGCTCGCTTGTTTCAAGTGTCTTTCTTTCAGGCGTGTTCTCGTGGGTGCTGACAACTCGTGAGTTGATCTTTACTGCTATCGATTTTTCTAACTCATTATGGCGGTGCCGAGAAAGCTGCTTCACCTGTTGCTTATGCGTTGAGGTCTTGCCTCGGTGAAAACGGATGGCGCGGGCCATGGCTTTGACGTCACCAGCAGGAGCCAAATAACCACTTGACCCGATGAGTTCACGATGCGCGAGGATGTCGGACGCGACTACTGGAGCACCCGCTCGAAGTGCCTCGATCACTGGCAGGGATAAACCTTCATCGAATGAAGCCACCACCACTAACTCAGCGCTTGCTAGAAGCTCATGCATTGCGGCATCGGAAATGCGACCAAGAGTCTGCGCCTCACCTGGCCGCATCGCCGCGGCGATCGACCAGTGGTGAACTCGAGTTCCATGCCCGGCCATCCCGAGCACCACCACATTGCGCTCTTCGCCTTGGCCAGCCGTTGCTGCACCGATTGCGGCCAATGCTCCATAGGTGTTTTTGCGAGGTTCGTCACCTGTCATCACCACGATTGGCCCGGTCTTGACTGCATTGGCATTGATGGATTTGCCTTGCGGGAAAACGTCTTTCGGCCAAGCAACAGAAGTTTTTATTTTTGCAATCGCTTCCTTACCAATCCAGGTGCGCACTTCGTCTTCAGTGATTTTGGAGATACAAATGAAGTCGTTGTATTTGCGCAGAGCATCTAAGCCCGCTGCATATTCAGCACGCGCAGCTACATTGCTTAAATAAATCGTTGGGTAATGCATTGGAATGAAGTCGAAAACGACAGCGATCTTGTGAATGTCACTCTTGAGTATTGGCACCAGCGGGGATGCGGTGGCTGTCATTGGTGATGGCTGAATCAGCAACGAGAATTGCGCAACATTTTCAGTGGTCACTCGCGTGATTTGCTCACATTTACCGGCGAGCTCAAGCGGCAATTTCTCAAGCGCTTTGTCGACGAGCAGCACCAGCTCGGAGTCCGTTGCATTGTCTCGCGCACTTTGAAGTGCTGCCAAAGCAAAACGGCCAATCCCGCGTGCGCCAAAGGTTGCAGTCTGAAGACTTCGCGCATCAAACAGAATCCGGTTGCCCGTGGCTGAAGCTAGTGGTTGGTTTTCGGCAAGCCTGAGGCGCAAGCGAAGTGCGGCGGTGACTCGTCCGATTTCATCGTTCTGATTGTCGGTGCGCAGATTCAACGTTGCATCGTCGTCGTACGGGCCTGAATTAATCCACGCCAAAGCACTCGAGATGTCTTGGGACGTGAGTTGAGTTAACTCAAGACCGCTCAGGGGTATGGGCGGTTTGCCTTTGGGTGAAATCCAATCCACCACATCTTCGGGTGGATTTCCGAGGTATGCCGGATTAGTCAGGTGCCCTTGATTAGTCACGACATGCTTGAGGTGACGCTTACGGACCGTTGCATTTTTCACAGGTCCAGGTAGGTGATTCAATCCTTGTCGAGCTTTGAACTGAGCAATACGTCCAGCCTTGGCGCCTTTGCGGGCAATTTTCCAGGCTCGTGAGCCTTCAACGTGTATGAGCGCAGCTCGAAGTTCACCTATTTGCTTTTCGTATTCGGTGGTGGGCACTTCATTTGCGATGTCATGCAGTAAAAGTTCACGTTGCCAAGCCCGACGCACATCTGATCTGTTCGTGCGATCTCGTAGCGCCGATTCTTCGAACTGCACCCATCCTTCTGCCCCCGCGTCAATTGCGTTAAAGGGAGTTGCGATCTGTTCAATGAGTTCGCGGTGTTCGTCGGCTACATACCAAGCATTCACGCCATCAAAGGCTGCGAAGGAATACTTCTGTTCGGTGATCGCGGCTTCCCAACCTGCGTGTGAACGCACACTGGTGCCTGGTAGTACTGCTTCAACGCATAGGACCCACGGTCGGTGGCGTTGCAGATCTAGACCAGCTATCACTCTGGCTTCAGCGCCCTCCACATCAATAGACATGAAATGAATGTCGATGACGTTGTACTCGTCCAGTATTGCGCTGAGTTTTCTCGTCGGCACTTTAAAGGTTTCAGTGGCAAACCCCCGATCGGCGGCGGCCTGGGCTTCATCTGGCGCCAAAGTTCCGAGCCCAGTTCCGGGTACCCGGTAAAAGGTCAAAGTGCCATCTTGGTCAGAGGCTGCGCATTCAATCACTGTGTCTTTAGGCCGGTGGATGCGTAACTCTTGGGCATGATCAGGATCGGCCTCGATAAGTAGGCCACGCCAGCCGTGGTCATACAGACTGGCCGTGATGCTCAAATGCCTTGGCTCGTTGGCTCCCACATCAATATAGGTCAGCCGCGTTGGATCGAGATGTCTAAATGCCCGCCACACACGGATGTCCTCGGCATTTTGCGCGTAGGAGATCTTTCTTGGGGCCACGAGCATTGAGCGTACGGTGTGCGAGGGAGATTTCTCTGCAGGGGCTAGAAGTGCCTGTGAAGAATTTCAAGGGCAAAAGTCTCAGGCTTAAGAATTTGTATCCCTCTAATAGATTCCATGAGTGTTACTCGGTTCTCATTACGCACTCACTCTTCAAGACTCCGCCCTTGTTCTTATGCATTCGTCTTCCATGCATTTCACACGAGGATAATTAACTTCAACCCATCTGATAAATAGGTTTGAAGGCTCTGCCAGTGAAGTTCCGTAATTCTTCGGCCAAACGATGATATTTGGTGATTGGGTTTGAACATTTTTGATGAGTTCTAACTGGCTACTCTCTGGCACCCAGGACAATGAACCGAATCTGAAACACGAAGGGACCTGCGTCAACTCACTGATCATGCCTCTATAGGTTAAATCGACTAAACAAGGTTGATCTGCGACTTGCGCCAGTAACCAGCGCTGGCTTGTAGACAGTTCAGGGCCAGTAGAAAATCGCTGTACTAGTTCCACCGGATCCCCAAGGCGGAAAGAATTAGCAAAACCTAAGTGTGTGACCAGAGTGAATAAACAAAGGAGAGTCCATACCGCCGTCATTTCTGTTATCGGCCAAGAAACCGACAGACTGGACAATGCAAGTGCAGCAAGTAATACGACAAGTGGGTGGGAACTTCCAATACATAGCCACAGTGCGACTAAAAAGATTGCACTAGCAAAGATAAAACTGGTCTGATGCATGACAGAGGCGACTGAAGGGCCAGAAACTACCAACACGGCTAGACATACCCATACACTTGGCATTTGATGCTGCCAATCAAAACGATCGATGCCTATCTTAATACAAGCTATGAGCAATACACCCCACAGGGAAGCTTGTGCGTATTTCCAGGATCCACGTGGTCGCTTGATTAAATAAATTGCCATTGAAATCGCGGCTGCTAAGTAAATCCCAAAAAAACCTATTCGTGTCCTCATGCCCCCGTCCATTGTCCAGTCGTAACTCGTGCTTTCAGAAACTCTAGAAAGAATCCTTAGGTTATCTAGAATTGTTCCCAAGCTAAAAACCGGAAAAAGTATCGCCAGTACTAGACTCGTAGCCACTATTGCGACAAGACCGAGCCAATATTGGCGTCTGCCTCTCATCGCAAGGATAAACATCGCTATTGATACTGCAATTAGGCCCGGAACTCCTCGATTCCAGCTCCAAAGAAACGCAATGTAGGTAGAAAAACCAGTTGCCACAAGCAGAGTTAATTGACGCCTGCCCGGCGGACACTCAAATGACAAATAGAACATATAAATAGAAAGAATCAGTCCAAGGTCCCGATAGTGAACTGTCTGGCTTGCTATTAGCCCAATAACAAACATGAGGGGAAGGAGGCTTCGGTTTCGAGGCAATAATCCCGCTAGAAGCAAAATAAATAACATCTGCGCAACGATGACGCAAACCGCCATTATAGTAATTGTTGCATAAGTATGCGCTTCACCCGGAAAGATAACGCCCGCAATCCAAGCCGGAATGAAGTCAAGCGCACCGTGCACAGTGATAGGTGAACCAGCAACTGCACCATTTCCCATGTAGATATTTGATGGGAACAACTCACCAATGTGAAAAGCCGAAAGTGTTCTTGTTTCACTTGGCCATTGGAGGAGCAACCCTGACGGGAGACCAAAGCAGAGTCCTATGAGAGCAACTATCACTCGGTTGCGTGTTAACGAAAAAATGAAGACTTTGCTCGTTGAGTTTGCCATATCGTTTTCTCCCATTTGAGCTTTGCCGCTCAGCAAGAATTTCATTGATGCTTCCAATATGGAGAGAGTGGT
>CANJCG010000104.1 GCA_947472655.1 Actinomycetota bacterium | reverse complement strand
TCCCTTCGAACCACTCTGTGGCCGGTTTCGTATGTCGACAGGAGACAGATTGTCGGAAAGAGATTTCCCTAAGTGACGCCGTTGATTACCGTGCTGTGACAAAACAGCCCATTAAGTAACGACTGTGTTAACGATCCTTGCGGCTCTGACTAAGACTGCGCATTCTTGAGAGTCGAATAGACCATCGTGGCCCACATGTCAGCGATCTTTGAGCGCTGATCATCGTCCATCTTCTCAGGTGACATGGCCGTAGCGCCAAGAATGATGCCCAGCGCAATAACAGCGAGCGTTTCAGCTTCTGCCCTGTCCATTTTCACGCCATCGAATTTCATGACACCATCGGCAAGCCCCGAAACTAACTCGTGACGCGAGGCTTCGATTCGACTAGTGATCCCTGGGTTCATTCGGGCATGTGCGAGCGCTTCTAAACGGGCCCAGTGCAGCACGTCTCGCTCAGCGCTGAAAATTTGATCTGCCTGATCTCGAATGGCAATACGCAATTCTTCGAGATCAGTAGGGAAATGTGTGATGGCTAATAAATCTGAAGCAACCAGACCCTTAAAAATGCGGGCGTATGCCTCTGCGATGAGGTCATCGCGGTCAACAAAGTATTTGTAGATCAAGGCAGCACTCACATCTGCCGAATTACAGATGTCAGCGACACGAACTTCCACCCCAGCATTCAAACAAGCTTCGGTCGCCAACAGAAGCCGTTCCCGACCCGATGGTCGGGGTACGTCAACCGACTCCTCAACCATTGATAATCGCCTCCACAAACTCAACTGGATCAAACAGCGCTAGATCGTCTGGACCCTCGCCTAGACCCACCAGTTTTACCGGTACCCCGAGTTCGCGCTGCACCGCGATTACGATTCCGCCCCGAGCAGTGCCATCTAATTTCGTCAGCACAACACCTGTGACATTGACGACCTCAGCAAAGACACGCGCCTGAACTAAACCATTTTGACCTGTAGTTGCGTCAAGAACTAAGAGTATCTCATCAACGGGTGACTGCTTCTCTATGACTCGTTGAACCTTGCCCAACTCGTCCATCAATCCGGTTTTTGTGTGCAAGCGCCCTGCTGTATCGATAACAGCAGTGTCCAACTCTGCTGCTATCGCCGTGGCAACCGCGTCAAATGCGACCGCTGCAGGATCAGCACCTTGCGAGCTTCGAACCACGGGAGCCCCGACCCGATCGCCCCAGGTTTGTAATTGCTCTGCGGCGGCCGCACGGAAGGTGTCAGCAGCCCCGAGCAGCACAGTCTGGCCTTCAGCAATGAGCAGCCGAGCCAATTTGCCTGTGGTTGTCGTCTTCCCCGTGCCATTGACCCCGACCACGAGAACAACTGCAGGCCGACCATCAATCTTGGTGACAAGTGAGCGATCCAACGTTGGATCAACGAGTGCGAGTAAGCCCTCGCGGAGCAACTGGGTAAGGCGATCCTGATCGGTATTACCTTCAACCCGAACCGCGGAACGCAACTGCTCTAGGAGTTCCATCGTCGGACCAACCCCAAGATCTGCGGTCAACAACGTTTCTTCGATTTCTTCCCACGTTTCTTCATCAAGATTATCTCGACTGAGTAATCCCAAGAGTCCCTTACCTATTGCGTTATTTGACCGAGAAAGACGAGCTCGAAGCCGATGCATGCGCCCAACCGCAGAATCTGGAATTTCAAAACCGAAATCTAGATCTTCGCTGGCGGGCGCCGCTCGTAGGCGATCCTCAGCGGTGCTAGCAGAAAACTCCGGGACAATTAATTCATTGGCGGGCTCTGGAACTAAGAAGCCTGATGGTGCGGCTTCATCAGCTGAAATCGGTGTGCGATTACTTCCCGCGATTGAACTGTCATTGAATTTTTCGACGCCCCTTGTAGGACGACGTACAACAACAATCGCAATGACTGCGAGGATGACGGCAACGACTGCAACGGCAATCCAGACTTGCGCGCTCATGATGCAGTTGCAGCCTCACGCAAACGTTGGCCAATGACTTGAGTTACGCCGTCACCACGCATCGAAACACCATAAAGCGCATCGGCTATTTCCATCGTGCGCTTTTGGTGAGTGATAACGATGAGCTGTGAGCTATCGCGCAACTCTTCGATGATGTCGATCAAGCGACCCAAGTTCACATCGTCAAGAGCGGCTTCAACTTCGTCGAGTACGTAAAACGGACTTGGCCGCGCCTTAAAGAGAGCAACAAGGAAAGCCACCGCCGTAAGTGAACGCTCGCCACCGGAGAGCAGTGAAAGCCGCTTGACCTTCTTGCCAGGAGGGCGCGCTTCCACATCGACACCAGTAGTCAACATGTTGCTTGGATCAGTGAGAATCAAACGACCTTCGCCACCTGGGAACAAGCGACTAAAGACACCTGAGAACTCTCGCTCAATCTCTGCATAAGCCTCAGTGAAGACCTGCTCAACCCTGGCGTCTACTTCCTTAATGATGTCTAGGAGGTCATCACGCGTGCGACGTAGATCCTCGAGTTGTTCAGACAAGAAGCGGTGACGTTCTTCCATCGCGTTGAACTCTTCCAAAGCGAGCGGATTGACCTTGCCCAGGAGCGCTAGCCCGCGCTCTGCTTCTTTCAAGCGCTTTTCTTGTTCAACACGAACAAAGGGGTATGCCTCAGGGGCGGGTGCGTCTTGTGGCACTTCGTCGCCTGCAACAATCAAACTTGGCGGCACGAGTTGATCAGGGCCATATTCACCGACCAAGACTTCAGGCTCAATCCCGAATTCTTCCATCGCACGATCGACAACTTGCTCAATGCGCATTCTCTGCTCAGCTCGAGCTACTTCATCGCGGTGGACACTGTCTTTTAGTAGATCAAGCTCAGCAGTGAGCTCACGAATTCTGGCTCGCACCGTCACAAGGGTCTCATCGCGTGACTTGCGCTGCTTTTCGGCATTCGCGCGATCAGTACTGGCCTGTGCCACAGATGCTTCAATGCGCGAAAGCGCTGCTTTGGCACCGCTGAGAACCGCCTGAGCAGCAGTTAAGTCACGTGCGCGTTTTTCGCGTCGAGCAATCGCTGCAACCCGAGCCTCACGTTCAGCATTTGCGCCGCGTTCAAGTTGTTCTGCACGGATTCCAACTGCAGTCACACGCTCTTCACCTGTGCGAAGCGCTAGACGAGCATCGACTTCTGCCTGACGAGAAACTCTTGCCAACTCGGATAAACCTGCGCGCAGATCCTCGCCTAGCTCAATCTCTGGTTCGGCTTGTGAGGTCGAAAGTCGTTCGTTCAATCGCTCGTGATCTGCAACATCTGTTGTGTGCGCAACTTCAGCAGCCAACAACGTCTGCGTGAGGCGCGCAGCTTCTGCTGTTGCTGCACGCGCAACTTGACCAAGTTGTCCAAGCTGTTCAGCAACAGCTGCCATTCGAGCATCTGACTCGTGCAGGCCAGAGAGTGCCTGCTCAACGAGTGAGACTGCTTGCGCCTGCGCTTGCTTGGCGGCAACCATGTCAAAACGAGCACGCTCCGCGGTGTGCACAGCTAGCTGTAACGCCGATTCTGTTTCATCGTATGCAGCCTGAACTTCCAGCAAACTCAAGGTGCTCTGCGAGCCACCATGCACAACATCGCGAGTGAAAACATCACCCAATGGAGTAACGAAGATCAGTTCAGGGTGAGATTGCGATGCCTTTGCAGCTTCATCAACATCGGTCACCAGCACGGAGCCGTCAAGTAGTCGATCAACCACTGAGCGCAGACTGTCATCACACCGAACTTGATCGCGAAGCCAAATGCCGGTCGGTGGCGTACCTCGAGTACCAAGGTGATTGTCAAAACCTTCCGTGGCTACAACAAGTGCTGCGCGGCCTGCATCTTGCTCCTTGAGCAACACGAGCGAACTCACTGCAGCCTGTACGCCGCGCACAACGATTGCGTCGGCGAGATCACCAAGTACTGCCGCAACTGCTGCTTGCGCACCGTGTTCAATGTGGAGTTGCTTCGCCAATGGACCAACGAAACCTGGGACGCGGTCAGCGGCAGCTACCAACGCGCCACCTGCATCTTTGCGAGTCAGTGACATTGACAGCGCTTCAAGACGTGCCGCGAGTGCAGCGCGCTCACGCTCACTCGTTGCTTCAATCCCGCGCAGACGTTCAACTTCAGCGTCGGCAGCAATCAATGTTGCTTCTGCTCGTTCATGACGCTCATCGAGTCCGACTTCGCCTTCGTCAAGACCAGCAACCTTGACTTCGATTGCCTGGAATTCTGATTGCGCCTGATCGCTGCGTGCAGTTGCCTCACGAATCGACTCACGAAGTCGCTCAAGTTCATGGGTGCGAGCCTCTAGACGCGACTGAGCCGCGTGCACTTGTCCAGTGAGTCTCACCAAAGCTTCACGACGTTGGGCCGCATCTTTCTCGACTGATGAGACACGTCGGTCTTCAGCCGTAAATGCTTCTTCGGCTAGTTGACGCGCGGTGCTTGCCCCAGCGAGTCCGTCTCTGGATGCTGCGACTTCCCGGCTCAATTCAAATTCTTGAGCGCGCAAGGTTCGGGCTTCAGCATCGAGCTGTTCGGGATCGCGGCCAGGGTTTTCTTCAGCTGACTCGGGCTGCAGATTGCGTACCCGTTCGGCACTTAACTGGACAAGACCAACGAAACGTTCACGAAGTCCACTTAGCGAGAACCAAGTTTCCTGAGCGGCTTCCAGGAGCGGAGATTCTACTAGCGCTTCTGCCTCAGTGGAGGTTTCTTTTTCTCGGAGGCCCTTCAGAGCGGTTTCCACTACATCTTGACGGCTTCGAAGTGCTGACTCATCCGCGACTTCAGCTGCGAATGCAATGCGCATCTGCACAAGATCATCCGCCATCAAACGCAGGCGAGCATCACGCGCATCGGTCTGAATAACAACTGCTCGTCGCGCGACTTCAGCTTGGCGTCCACGTGGTTTGAGCTGCCGTCGAAGTTCTGTAGTGAGGTCATTCAAGCGAGTCAAGTTGGCTTCCATGGAATCTAACTTGCGCAGCGCTTTTTCT
>CANJCG010000103.1 GCA_947472655.1 Actinomycetota bacterium | reverse complement strand
GATGTCCAAGATGCAGAAATGACCAGAGGTCATAACAACGCCAATGTGGCTTGCTTTGGGGAGCGGGTAACGCAGACAGAGGTTGCCCTTGCTGCGGTTCAGGCATTTTTGACTACCCCGTTTGAAGGTGGCCGCCATGAGGCTCGTGTTGAACAACTTGGCGAACTAGACGCCGGTCAGGCAATTTAGCCAGACAGGCGGTTTGCATACTTTTTGCCTATCGCATACCGCAGAAAACAAAGGTACGATGGGCGCATGTGGATTTGGATAGTTCTCGCAGTCGTCGTCGTCATTGTCGTTATATACGTTGTTTCTGGCTACAACCGGTTGGTCAGCTCGAATGTGGCCGTTGATGAAGCCTTTGCACAGATCGAAGTGCAGCTCAAGCGTCGTAGCGACTTGATCCCCAACTTGGTGAGCACAGTTAAGGGTTATGCCGCGCACGAAAGTGGCACCTTCGAGAAGGTGACCGCTGCTCGCGCTGCGGCTGAACACGCAAACGGTGTTGCTGAGGTAGCCGCCGCTGATGGTCAATTGACACAAGCCCTTCGTGGCTTGCTCATGGTGGCCGAGGCTTACCCCGACCTCAAGGCCTCAGCGAACTTCCTGTCATTACAAGAAGAACTCTCGTCCACTGAAAACAAGGTTGCTTTCTCTCGTCAGTTCTACAACGACTCGGTTCGTTCGCTGAACACAGCAATCGTCACGATTCCAACAAAGTTCTTTGTTGGAATGGCAAACGTGAAGGCTCGCGAGTTCTATGAGGTGCCAGAAGCCTCAGATCGCAATGCTCCTACTGTGTCCTTCGAATAGCGATGGCGGTCTCTTTTAGAGCCCAGCAGAAAACGAACCAACGCAAAACCTGGTTCCTGCTCGGAACGATGTTCGTTGCCGTGGTGTTGATGATTTGGGCTATCGGCACAATTTTGAACTTCCAGGCTTACTTGCTCGTACCAATCGCAGTGGGTATTTCACTTGTTGGCGTTTGGACTTCGTATTGGAAGTCCGACACTTTGGTTTTGGCGATGACGCATGCAAAAGTTGTTCAACATGAGGACGCACCTCAGCTGTACAACATTGTTGAAGAAGTGACCATGGCGGCTGGTCTGCCAATGCCGAAGGTCGCAATCGTTGATGACCCAGCACCGAATGCTTTCGCAACTGGCCGCGACCCAGAACATGCAGTAATTGCCTTCACTACAGGAATTTTGCGCGTGATGGACCGTGAACAGTTGCAGGGGATTGCAGCGCATGAGATGGCTCATGTGGGTAACCGAGATACGTTGGTGATGGCAGTTGCCGCAACAACAGCAGGACTCTTAGCGGTTCTGGCTGACATGGGCGCTCGTATGGCCTTTTTTGGTGGGCGAAATAACAACAGCAACAACAACCCAATTGCGCAAATAGTTTCTATCGTGATTTTGTTGCTCGCTCCCATCGCCGCTTTGCTTATTCGCGCATCGATTTCTCGCAAGCGCGAGTCGCTTGCTGATGCCACGGCTGTTGAGTTCACTCGTAATCCGAACGGCCTTCGTCGTGCTTTAGAGACACTGGCGGGCGACTCCACCGTTGTGCAGCAGAAGTCCACGGCTGTTGCTCACGTGTGGATTGAATCCCCGCTGGATGGCAAGTCAAAGTCCATGTTTGATACCCATCCGCCGCTCAGTGATCGCATCAATATTTTGCGCGAAATGGAAGGGCTGCCGCCTGTTGGGCAGTAGTGCCGAAACCTCAGATTGCTCAGGACGATAGCCTTGCCCCTCAGGTTTGTGGGGAGACTTACAAATCACGGGATGCTAGCTCAATGGTAGAGCTGCGGACTTTTAATCCGTAGGTTCGGGGTTCGAGCCCCCGGCGTCCCACCACTCTTGGTTCTTCGTATTACTTACCGGCAAGACTGCGACGAAGTTTGCCGGCCTTTTGCTTAAATAATGTGGTCATAGTGGGTGATGTACCGACGCTTCCATCACCAATCGCCCCAAGAATTGCGGCAACGGCTGCATCCAGAGCAATAGCATTCACGGCAATGTCATTGACTACGGCTGGGCCTTTGAGGTGAGCTCCAAGGAGTTCAACATCGCCCGTCACGTTAACCCCGCTGGCTTTGATCGCGGCAACGTACGTTTCCGCATAGCGGGCTGCAACATCTAGGGCCCATTGCGGTGTTTGAAGTTTTGGTTCGTTCGCATCGGGGGTGCGGCCCTCAATCATGCCTTTGATCAGGCCATCGTGCACCGCGTTGCCATATGTTTGCCAGCCCTTGCTTCCACCGACAACTTCGTTCAGACGGCGAAGTAATTCACTTTCTGCTGTTGTCATCGAACGGTTCATGGTGTGTTTTCTTTGTTTTAGCAGTGCATCTTTAGGTAGACCAAGCAAATTTTCGAAGTCGTGGTAGATACCGTCACGATTTGAATCGTCAACAACAACCACGGTCACGCGGTCACTACCGACAAGCTTGGCCCAGCGTGTGACCACTTCATCGTGACGATGCCGAGTCCAGAAGACCTGAGACTTTGGCTCAAGATCAGTGCCACCCAGCACGTTGGTGAGCCAATGTACGTAGCCAAACTCGTATCCCGATTTGAGAATTTGTTGCCAGGCCGATGGAAGAATCTTTCCAAGATTTCTTAAAGTTATAACGACATGGACGTTTTCCTTACCAATTCGTTCAATGATCTGACCAGCAGTATCAGCGTCAGACTCGGCAAAGAACTCACTTGAACACACAGTGATTCCCTGGAATGCGTGAGCGTTCTTCACGAAGTTTTCCCACACTGCTGGCTCCGGGGCAGGAGCGCCGCCAACTTGCCAGCCAAGACGCCGATTCATCGCGCTAGAAGCCACTTTTCGGTGTGCTTGAGCGGTGCCCGGATATTGCACATTCCACTGGCTCAGTTCAGGTCGCGCGTGCGCAAGTGCATCTTGGATTGCGGTAGTCCCGGTCTTGTGAACACCTATATGAAGCAGGATGCTTCCACGCTTGAGACCGACTGAATTCCCACTGGCTGGATCCGTCATTCATGAATTCTAGGGAAGGTCTCGCGAAGGCGTGACAAATCCCCACTTTCCCAGCACAATAACGCGGCGAGACCCGTGCGATTGCCCCCCAGCCGTACGGGTCTTCGCATGTTCAGGATGAGTGACGAGACTCGAAAAGCCCCAGCATGGCAGCGAAAGTAAGCACAGATTTTGGCACAGAAGCCGTGCGCCATCCTTGGATGTGTTTGGCCAATGTGTAAGTCCGATTTCTTAGATACGCGAGTTGAGCAACTTTCGGTAATAAGCAATTTCACTGGTTCTGTTGATTGCGACCACACCAACGAGTGCTGTCGCATCGCGATACTCAGCGATGCAGTTACCCGCAGCGTCACTTTCAATGATTGATACTTCGGTTCCCAAACTTGGAATTCCAAAGGATTGAATCTGCATTTCGTACTGATCTGACCAAAAACTTGGCACGTGAGTGAAGGCTTGGCACTCATTGTCGCTTCCCGCGAGAAGTCGCGACAATGTCCGGCCTGCATGAGTGCCCATGTCTCCTGACACCGTCCAGTGCTCAATTCTTCGCGCCAAAGGGCCAAACAAAGCGTTTGGATGCCGAGCAATGTCACCACAGGCCACAACAGAAGCAGTTGTGCCTACAGCTCTTAAAAACTGATCAGTCAGTACGCCATCTGCGAGATCAAGGTTGTTGCCGACAAGCCACTCGGTGTTGGGAATGGAACCGACAGCCTCCACGACTACATCTGCATTGACCTGAGTTCCATCGCTAAGACGCACTCCAGTGACTGATGCGGTTCCGAGAAATTCAATGACAGATGCGTTGAGAACGAACGCCACCCCTTCAATGCGATGCTTCGATGCGATCCGTTCACCAAGCTCAACACCAATCGAGGTGGCAAGCGGGGTGATTTCGGGGGAGATCACTGTGACATCAGCGCCACGGGCAACTGCTGAAGCCGCCACTTCACAACCGATAAATCCCGAACCAATAATCACAATTTTCGCGCCAGCTTTTAAATGCGGTTCGAGTTCTTGCGCGTCATCCAGTGTTCGCAAGGTGAAGCGGCCCCTGGTGGGGCCAGAAATTGGCAACTGGCGAGAACGAAGCCCTGAAGCGATCACTAGGCCATCAAAGGCTCGAGTGTGGATTTCAGCTTCTGGAGTGCGCACGACCAGTGATTTGGCAACGAGGTCTACCGACTCAACTTGGTGCCCAAGGAGCCAGGTGAACTCATCTGCGCTGCGTTTGAGAGGCATTGTTGCCCGACCGACAACTGGAGTTTGAAGGGCTTCTTTAGAGACGGCAGGGCGATAAATCGGCGTTTCGGGCGAGATAAAGGCAATTTCTTCTTGATACCCCGACGCACGCAAAGCCTCCGCAGCCCGGACCCCAGCGATGCCAGTTCCCACGACCACTACGCCATTCATTTGGGGCACGCTACCGGCAGGGGTGGGGGATCTCGTAGATTGCATCAGATGAGCGTCATTGAGCACTACATCTTGACCCTGCGCTGCGCCGACGGCCCGGGCATCGTGCATGCCATCACAGGGTCCCTTCTAGGCGTGCAAGGCAATATTTTGGAGCAAGCCCAGTTCACCGATGAAGACTCCGGTGTATTTAGTTTGCGCACTAAATTCGAATCCCCGTTGGAACTTGAAGACGTGCGAACTGCGATCACCGCTCAAGTAATCCAATTCAATCCGGAGATGACCTTGCGTCGGGAAAGTGATCGCCGCAGAGCCTTGATTATGGTGTCCAAGCATGACCATTGCTTGATTGATTTGCTCTACCGTCATGAGATCGGCGAATTGCCAATTGAAATTCCGTTGATCGTTTCTAATCACCCTGACTGCGAACATATCGCGAAGCGACACGGGATTCCCTACGTCTATTTGCCAGTAACTTCTGACACGAAAGCTGTTCAGGAAGCTGAGTTGCTTCGATTGACTAAAGAGAACAACATCGACGTTGTAATTCTTGCGCGTTACATGCAGGTGCTATCCG
>CANJCG010000102.1 GCA_947472655.1 Actinomycetota bacterium | reverse complement strand
TTCCTTGTTGAAGACCAGCAAGTTGCCCGCTACGTGGCCGTAGCACTCGAACGGATTAGAGAATCCAACTAGCCCCTTCATAGTTGTCCACAGCTCATACTTTGGGGCTGTCACTCAACTCGCATATTTCATAACGTTCAACTATGCGCTCATCCGTCAAGGCTGTACTCGTTACTTCGCTGCTTGGGTTCGTCTTGGCTACCTGGGCACCCGCGACTTTTGCGCTCAATGTGGGCACCGATGATGCAGCAGATCTGTTCATAGGGTCAGATCAGCAATGGCAAGCCTCCCCGGGTCACGGGTCAAGTGAAAGTGGATCGCAGGACCACTCGGGTTCGCACTGCAACACGTGTCAATGGATGATGGGGGATCCATGCTCATCTGAATTCAACGCGATTTCGTGTGGCAGGGTCACCGAGGGGTGTGCGGTGGGACAAGAACAGCGCCGGCAGTGGTTTTCTGCTGATGATGGCCTGATCTGGCAGGACCGGGGACTTACCTGCGTTGGCGGCGCGGCAGCCTCGATTGATGCAGGCGGAGCCCAGTTGTATGCCGCCTTCGCGCGATCAGTCCCAGCGGCCCACATCCGTGTGGAGCCAGCCTCGGGGGTTCTGCCTCAGCTGCCAGCACTCTTTGATTCAGGTCAGCCACAGGTGGTTCCTGCCTCTACGCATCACATTGGCTCCGTCAGCGTTGAACTAGCCCCGGCCGCCTCATGGGTATGGGATTTTGGCGACGGATCTACTCTAGAAACGGGTATTTCGGGTAGTCGCTACCCGGATACCTCAGTGAGCCACACCTACCGGCGAGCCGGGAAATACCTCGTTCGGCTCATCACTATCTGGCGGGCGACCTACAGAATTGATGGACAAGGGACATTGGCCGTAGACGGCGAAATTACGCAAGAAACGACCTCTTGGGTTGGGGTAGGCCAAGGTCGGGCCGTGTTGACACCAAGCCGGTAGATGTATGACACAATTAGAACCTCCACGGCCCGTCCAAGTCTTTTATGGCTTGACACGGGCTCTTGTCGTGGCCCTCGTTGAAGAAAGGCGCTGAAGACTCACATGGCGACCGCAACAAAAAAAATCACTGCTACGAAAGTTAAGCCTGCCGTCAAGAAGGCTGCTGTTGCCGCGAAGGCTGCTGCTCCTGCGAAGAAGGCTGCGCCGGTTAAGAAGGCTGCTGTTGCCGCGAAGGCTGCTGCTCCTGCGAAGAAGGCTGCGCCAGTTAAGAAGGCTGCAGTTGCCGCGAAGGCTGCTGCTCCTGCGAAGAAGGCTGCGCCAGCAAAGAAAGGTGTCAGCGCTCTTGACATCGATGGAGACGTGCTGACTGATGTCATCATCACCGAGGCTGGCCTAGTAGATGTGAACGCCGAAGATGTAGATCCAGAGGATCTTGAAGTTGTAGCCGAACTCGAAGTCGAACTTGAAGCAGAGATCGCTGAAGATATTGCCGAAGTAATTGAAGAAGGCGAAACTGAAAAAGAAGCAGACAAGCCAGCAGATGGTGAAGAGTCTGGTTTTGTAATCTCCGATGTTGATGACACCGATGAGCCTGTCCAAACCGTGATGGTCGCTGGGGCTACAGCAGACCCGGTTAAGGACTACCTGAAGCAAATAGGCAAGGTGCCTTTGCTCAACGCCGAAATGGAAGTTGAACTTGCTAAGCGCATTGAAGCCGGTCTCTTTGCTGAAGAGACCATGGCTGAGGCCAAAAAGATGGAAAAGAAACTTGAGCGCGATTTGCTGTGGATTGCCGAAGATGGCCGCCGTGCAAAGAATCACCTTCTTGAAGCCAACCTCCGTTTGGTTGTTTCTCTAGCAAAGCGTTATACCGGTCGAGGCATGCTCTTCCTTGACCTGATTCAAGAGGGCAACCTTGGTTTGATCCGTGCAGTCGAGAAGTTCGATTACACCAAGGGCTACAAGTTCTCGACCTACGCAACCTGGTGGATTCGTCAGGCCATCACTCGCGCAATGGCTGATCAGGCTCGCACCATTCGTATTCCTGTTCATATGGTTGAAGTTATCAACAAGCTCGCACGTGTGCAGCGCCAGATGCTCCAGGATCTAGGTCGCGAACCAACACCTGAAGAGCTTGCGAAAGAACTCGATATGACACCTGAAAAGGTCGTAGAAGTTCAGAAATATGGCCGCGAGCCAATCTCTCTTCACACGCCACTTGGCGAAGAGGGAGACAGCGAGTTCGGTGACCTCATTGAAGACTCCGAAGCAATCGTGCCTTCCGACGCGGTTTCGTTCACGTTGCTTCAAGAGCAGCTCGAATCAGTTCTTGACACCCTTTCTGATCGCGAAGCTGGCGTAGTGCGCATGCGCTTTGGTCTCACCGATGGCCAGCCAAAGACTCTCGATGAAATAGGTAAGGTTTACGGAGTGACTCGTGAGCGCATTCGTCAAATAGAAAGCAAGACGATGTCCAAGTTGCGTCACCCTTCACGATCTCAAGTCTTACGCGACTACCTGGACTAGTAGTTCTTGGTCAGGTCACCTAAGTCCTGTGTGAAACTGAACTTTGCGGGGCTCGTACTCGTTTTTTCGTTTGTTTCACGTTATGAAACGTGGAGAACTGAAGAGGAGTCCACGCAGTGGTGGATTTTTTCGTGCTCGTAATAGTGGTGATGTGTCCTACGCAAATTAGGCAAATGGGATTATTGCCTGTTTTCAAGTGCTGAAATTGTTTGGGTGCTAACTTCATATGTCTAAAGCCAGTGTGTTTCGCAGCAGTCGAATAGTTCAGGTCTTAACCATTTGTAGCCCGGGTTGCATATAACGCGGCGAGACTTGTAGAGCAGCGGTCCATGCATTTCGTAGAGAATTCTTCATGAAGGGATCCAAGTGCGTTCACTAGACATAATTCGGCACGGACATGTGAATCAGTTTGCTTACGACTATGACCACGTTTTACATTTCTGGCGAGACGTCTTTGATGCCGAAGTATTCATGGAGTTCACTGAGCCCGATTTTGGTGGCGCTAATGCGGTTTACCTCGCGGGAGCCGTTTGCTTGGAATTATTCGCGCCGACTGATCCGGATAAGGCTATTGGGAGTTCCCTGAAACGTTTTGGCCAGCGTTGGCACTCGTTAGAATGGACTGTTCCTGACCTTGATGTGGCCATTGAGATTGTCAAGGAACGCGGTATTCGAATTACAGACCAATCGCCTGGTAATTACGTTTTCCTGCATCCGCGGGACTGCGAAGGTCTATGCCTAGAAATCACACCGCAGTTCTTTAAAGACGATCCACGTGGCGAGGCGGGTTGGGACCCTGCCAAGGGAGCTAACAGCAATCCTGTGGGGATATCAGGAGGACCGACAGTTACATTGGTCGTGCCAGATGCGGAAACATCCATCGTGTGGGTGAGTGAGTTCACTGGAAGAGAGCCTTCACAAACCCATGCGGGTACGGCGGTGAATTCATATGCCATCGATTACGGTGACCACATAATTGAATACGTGACACCAAATAATTCGATGCAGGAAAATGACATGAACCAGGCTCTTGAGGCGCGGGGCAAGTCCATTTTTGCTGTCACACTTCCTGTTCATTCGCTAAGCGCAGCTAAGAAGCACCTCGTTTCAAAGGGGCTAACCGTCAAGGAATTCGAAAGCCCAAGCGGCACTTTGCTCGTTCTGGATGAAGATCAAACCGATGGCGCGCGCTTACAATTCAGGGAACACCGCACCAACTGATGCACTGAGTTGAACAAAATCCAGAGCGTTCAAGCCAAGAGAATCTGATCATCAGCCAACCCACGCGCTTCACCCGGCTGGCTCCGGTCGGGCTTGATATTGCATAAGCGTCTTATTGGTCGTTCTTGAGTTGGTCATTGATGAATAGGTGCAGCCTGAGCGTGTCAAGGGCAGAACCTTCGACCGAGAAAATCCTAGTTTCCATCTGTATTTGAAGATATGTTCATTTATGAGACATACATTTAAAGTCTGTACTAATGTCCATTAAATATTCATAAGTCTCGGCTCACGTGGCCGTCAACGGAGGGAAACCATCATGGAGAAGCGCATAGGCTCCCGTGCAATGATTGTGAGTGCCATCGGGGCCACTTTCGTCGCGGGACTCATTTCAACCCCGGCACTAGCAGCAAGTCCTGCGCCAGTAATCAATAAGGCTTCGTGCCCGGCAGTTGACGGCGTCACCCCGAGCAGCATCCTGATCGGCGACTTCTTGCCTAGGCTTGGGCCAGCAGCGCCGACGTTTATCGACGCTGACAAGGCTGTGGTGCTGCGTATCGCACAGGAGAACGCCAAGGGCGGTGTCTACGGCCGCAGGATCAATGTCAACGTGTATGACGATCAGGCAAACGGACAGATTCAGACAACTATGGCCACCAAGGCGGTTGAGGGCGACAAGGTCTTCGGCATAATCATGACCTCGGCAACCGACTCTGCCTATCCATACTTCAAGGCAGCTAACGTGCCAGTTACGGGCTTCAACTCATTGCCAATGGCTACAGACCGCAACGCATTCTCCGCAGTCGGTGTTCCATCGACGCAGTATGTAAGTACTGGAACGATGGATAAATTAAAGTCAGTCGGTGTCACCAGTGTCGCGATCGTTTCGCACAACAGCCCGAGCGCCGCAAACTCGGCACGTCTCCAAGCCATCGCTGCGACCGCTTCGGGTGTTAAGAATCCGTTGCTGATCCTCGATGAGACAATGGGAACTCACGATGCGACTTCCACGGCTCTGCGCATCAAAAACTCTGGTGCAGATGGTGCGTACTTCACGATGTACACCGACGGTGTGGTGTCGATCGCGCAGGCGCTGAAGCAGCAGGGCATTAGCCTCAAGGGAATTAACGGTGCGGGCATTGCTGATCCGGTGATCATCGCCAAGTCCGGAGGCGCTTTAGAAGGGGTAAACGCGCAGAGCCAGACCGTGCCTATCGGGGTTCCTGGACACCCAGCTGTTCGCACGTTCGCTAACGGGATGAAAGCCGCTGGGGCAAATCCATACGGCTCAATCACCGGTGTCGCTTTCACAGCGGCTGACCTCATGATCACCGGG
>CANJCG010000101.1 GCA_947472655.1 Actinomycetota bacterium | reverse complement strand
GGCCATGGCTAGCGCAAGTCCAACCTGTATCAGCATTCCTTTCGATCCCTGCGGAATGATTGAGCCAACAACGATCTGAGTCAGGATCGGGGTAATCAAGCCAAGCCCGGCAACTGCAAGTGCCATTAAGGCCGCGAAGAACCAGAGTTGACCTGACCCGTGGAGTCCCATGCGAATAACGTCGCGAACTCCGATCTCGCGTTCGTTCGGCAGCGGCGCGTAAAGCTCGAAAGCCTGAGGTGAAATCGCCGCGAGGGTTTGTGCATCCACCGGGATTGGAGTGGCATCACCAGGGCCTTGAACTGTGTAACGCCGCCCTTGTCGGATGATCGCCACTGGTTGTGGCGGCTGGCCTGGAAGTGCCAGCCCACCGAGAAACGATGTCGTTCCTTGGTTTTGCCATCCGTGATCTAGGAGTACAGGTCGAGAGCGCAACGACGACTTATGGCACACGAGCTGCAGCGGATCCTTTGATGTACTCAACTCAGTCATCGTTGGCGCAGTAATCTGGAAACCCTCTGCGACACCAATATGTCGCAACACTTTAATCAGGGGTGGGTCGTCTAGCTCAACGTTCATCGCACCGAGAGTTTCAGTAGAAACTTCGATGCGAGAAAGGGAACCCTCATATAGGTCAGCGCTCAACCTGAGGGACTGTTGTACCCCTTGTTGCCACGCCGCAGATACCGCCGCGTCTGCGGTGAGAATGACCTGGCGAAGCGCCAACCCTAATTCTGCAACAGTCGTAGCCGAGAGCTCACTAGCGCTCTTGCCCAGTTCTGCCTGAACTGCGCTGATGAACGTTGCGATCGCTGCGGCATCCGTTGCCGCTGTATCCGAGAACGCACCACCTTGTCGAGGAACGGCGATAAGAGTGATATCGGCATCGGTGGCAAACACTGTGCCCCCGGCCGTGATCGTAGCCAATGGCGCATGAGCACCTGAGTTCATGACCGCAAAGACATCTGCCGTTCCTGCTGATACTCCTACAGGTGCGGCGCCCGGCACTAACGTGACTGCAAGCGATGCTGCAGTTCCTCCCGTGGCTACTTCAGACACCGACATCTCCACCCTCTCCTGCTGCATTAACCATCGCTGCGTACGTTCCATTGAGCGCCATCAGAGAATCCTGTGACCCACGCTCAAGTACTTTGCCGCCGCGTCCAAGAACAATAATTTCGTCAGCATCGCGGATTGTTGAAAGCCGATGGGCGATGATGAGGCACGCGACACCGCGGCGACGAAGGGCGTCGTCAACGTTTTTCTCAGTGATGTCATCAAGCGCGCTCGTTGCTTCATCGAGAATGATGGCCCTTGGATTCAGCACGAGCGCCCGAGCGATTTCTATCCGCTGGCATTGTCCACCACTGAAGTTTCGGCCGTTCTCTTCAAGAATGCAGTCAATGCCACCCTCGCGGGCAAGAACATCGTCAAGGATTTGAGCATCGGCCAGTGCGCGACGGATATCCTCCTCAGGAACTGTGGTGTCCCACAGCGTCACGTTTTGTCGTACCGTGCCCTCGAAAAGAACGATCGACTGATCCACCTTGCTTAACAAGCGCTCAATCACGCCGATCGGATATTCCGACATCGGCTTGCCGTCGTAGAGAACCTCACCACTGCGCGGCAGATATAGACCGGATGCGAGGTTTCCGATGGTCGTCTTACCAGCGCCAGAGCCGCCAACGAGTGCAATTCTTTTGCCCGGCTCAAGTTCAAGGCTGAAACTATCCAGAACTAACGGAGCTTTTTCGCCGTAGCCGAAAGAGACATCCTTCAATGTGATGCGACCGGAAAGTTGCTCGAAGGTGTCACCCGGGCGCAGTGCTGACCGGTTGAAGCGCTCACTTTCACCATTTGCGAGTACGTCATCAAGTGAGTTCAAGCTGGACGTGATCACCTGCAGTTGGCTACCTGTGGACATCAACGTCTGAATTGGTGAATTGAGGTTCACCGCCAATGCTTGTACAGCAAGCAATGCACCAAGAGTGAAGCTTCCTGTGATCGTGAAGTATCCACCGAGAACAAGAATTGAAGCGCTGGTCAATGCAAAAAGGAATACAGGAACTGCAACCAACAATGACGAGCTTGGAACAAGCGCCGCACTAGCCGAGATGTAATCGGCTTGCTGACCGGTGAGCGACTTAAACATGTCGTCTTCCATGCCCGTGGCCTTGATTGTCTCGATTCCTTGAATCGCCTGTGTCGTGGTGCCGCGCAGTTGGTTTTGCCGGCGCACTACGCGACCCTGGATTGTGGTGCGCTTATTCATCACCATTCGTAGGACGACAACGTTCAAGAGGGAAAGTACGATGACGACCGAACCGATCCAGATGTTGTAGTAGAGCAACAGGGCTGCGTAACCAATCGCACCCAGCAGGGCGATCCCTGCGCTAGCCATCTGGCTGGCTAGAAGTGACGCAACGCTGGCGTTATAGCCCACGCGCTGACTTAGATCACCAATCGACCTCTCGAGAAAGAATGTCATTGGCATGCGCATGAGTGTTGCGATGAATCCGGCATCACCGACAAGTGTCAGTTTCGCTTGGAGCCTGCTAATTACCCCATATTCCAACATGGTCAGGCCCGCTCGGAAAATACCGATCGCCAAAAGCGTGATGATGAGCGGTATCAGAACACCGTTGGCACTTTGCCCTAGGACTTCGTTGATAAAAATCGACGCGACAGGCGCAGAGACCAATCCGAGCAGCATTGCCAAAACACCGGCGATGATGGCGAAATTCACGCCCACCTTGCTGTTCGTCAGTCGACGCATAAGTGCGGGAGTGACCCGGAACTTGTGACCGCCTGGCTTGAACTCAGGTGTCTTGGTAAACGTAAGAGCCGCGCCGGAGTAGCCGGCAACAAAATCATCGGCATCCACGGCGTATTGGCCTCGAGCAGGGTCATTGACGTAGAACTTGCCTCCATGGAAGCCCTCAAGCACCATAAAGTGCGATCGATGCCACCAAATGATCGCTGGCACAGCAATGCCGTCGAGATCAGTCGCCTCCCCACGACGTGCTTCATATTCCAGGCCATATTGCGATGCGGCAGTAACGATTTGTACTGCGGAAGCGCCATCGCGATTCACGCCACACTGCTCGCGAAGGGTGCTCAAGAGTTCCCATCGGTCCATGGAAGCCAGCACCATGCCAAGACTTGCTGCACCACATTCGACAGCTGCCTGTTGCAAAACCGTTGGAACTTTGGCACGGTGCGGGACTGAGGAGATTTCCGAAACCGTTTTGGCCGGTGTTATCGGTGTGTCCACATCACTTGTTGTCATTACTTGGCCCCGAACAGAAGTTCAATCGGATGGATAGAGCCGAATTCGTTAACAATCTGCACGGCCTGACCCGCCTGAGGAATCAGATTCGCCGGGATTTTGGAATCGGTCGTGATGGAAAGCACTACGCGATAAGGATTACTTCCTGCCGCTTTGATCCAAGCGTCGACTGTGCCTTCGGAACCAGCCTGAACCAACATGGCCTGTTCGGTTGCTGGTGAACTAGAGACGCTGACAACTCTTGCCTGCGCCAGTGTCGTTACGCTTTGCGCAAGGTTCGTCATAGTCACGTTCGCGAGATTTCCTGGGAAGTACGTCATGGCATCTGCTTCGTCGAGGAAAGTGACAATCACGATGCCCTTAGTTGGATCTGGTGCAATTTGCACGATGCCTAATACATCTCCTGCACGAACACCTGAACCGCTGTTCTGGGAAATTTGAGCCAGCGTTCCAGATACCGGTGCTTTCACCAACACTTTGGCTCCACCACCGTACGGGGTGATGGTTGCCAAACTGTCCCCCTCTTTCACAGCTCCACCCGGGCTGTATTTGAGAGGAGTGAATATGCCCTCAGCAGTCGCGGTGATGTCTTCGCTGTAAGCGAGTGCGGAGACAACTCCTGTGCCACTGCTCTGCTGCGGAATAGTTGCCACGACCGACCAGATGAAGGTCGAGACGATGATGACGATCACGGCAATGAGTGCGATCCAACCGCGCGGTTTCGTGGTCGAGATCACCTGGTCAAGACGCTCAGGTGACAGACCCTGAGGTGCCGCCGTTGCGGCGGCAGTAGGGCTGGTCGCCGCGGGTGCCGGTGAAGGAGTGCTCATGGTGCTCCAGTTCTCTAGCCGCGAGCCCAAAAGGCTGCGCTGTACTTAGTGGTGGACACGGGCGCGATACCCGCATGATGGAAAAGGAAGTTAGAAGGAAATAAAACAATTCGACCCTCACGGGCTGGTACCGAGTAATCAAAATGGGTGAAGTGGGTGTGCCCACCTGTCTCAACTGTGTTTAAGAATGCCACGGCGGAAACGACTCGGTTCGAATTCGTGAAGTAGTCGGTGTGCGGTTCGAAAGTCTGACCCGGCTCGTATTTGTTGAAACTGATGGTCTCGATGTCATCGATGGTTATTCCGTAGGTGGATGCATACAACCCGAAGTACTGCCAGACCGAGCGCGCCATTTCGTAGATGATTTCTGGATTCTTGAATGACAACAACGGCAGGAACACACTTGAACTCGTGCGAATTTTCGAGGTCTGACCGGGCCGCCCTACCGGTGATTGTGTCCAGGTCAGAGTGTCAAGGTACTCGATTATTTGTGGACAGTTAGCGATCGCATCATCGATCATCTCAATTCCGAGAGGCACCTCAACCCCAACCGAACTTTTGGCCTCTGGCATAACAGCGAACAATGCCACATCACTGTAGTTAGCACCAGAGGCTACTTGGAACACCCTTTCACTTTATGATGTATTGCAATGTTTTGGGCGTTGTACGTTCGCAATTTAGGGTTTACCCTCAACTCTTGTCATATTTTTCCTAAGGTCATTGACCTCTGCCGGATCCAGACGTAAAGTCCGCATGTTTACTAGTTAACCACTTCGATTGTGAGGAATCTTCATGAGCGCTACATTCACATCAGCAGCAAAAGCACTAAACGACAACCCAGAACTCGCAGCAAAAGTCATGGCAGCTGGCACCCCAGCAGAACGCGCCGAAATCCTTAAAGCAGCAGGTGTCGCAGTTCCTAGCCACGCCGATGTCAACTCCTACCACGCATCACTCAGTGATGTTTCAGGCGCAGGAAACACCACTGCTCAGGT
>CANJCG010000100.1 GCA_947472655.1 Actinomycetota bacterium | reverse complement strand
TCAAGCGGGCGTTGCTCGCATTGTGGTGGATTCATTCGAAGAGATCGTTCGCGTAGCGGATGCAGCTCTGCGGGCTGGAATCGTTCAACCAGTTCTTGTTCGTCTTACTATTGGCGTTGAAGCGCACACGCACGAATTCATAGCCACAGCGCATGAAGATCAAAAGTTTGGCTTTTCTGTGGCTTCTGGTGCCGCTGACGAAGCGATCCGACGCATCGTGAAATTACCATCTTTGGAATTTAGAGGGTTGCATTCACATATTGGTTCTCAAATTTTCGATACAGATGGTTTCGAAGAAGCGGCAGTTCGCATGGTTTCTTTCATTGATCGACTCCGGGCTGATCAAGAAGTCAATGTGGCAGAGCTCGATCTTGGTGGCGGTATGGGAATCGCCTATTTGCCAGCAGATGAGCCACTTGAGATAAATGATCTGGCTTCTCATGTAGCGCAGGTAGTCGCGCGCGAATGTCAGTTGCTGGATTTGCCCGTCCCTGCTTTGGCTTTTGAGCCAGGGCGAGCGATAGTGGGGCGAGCTGGAATCACTATTTACGAAGTCGGAACTGTGAAGCCAGTTGAGCTCGGTGAGGTAGTCCGCACCTATGTTTCTGTTGATGGTGGAATGAGCGACAACATTCGAACAGCGTTGTATGACGCCAGTTACACAATCGAATTGGCTTCACGAACGTCAAGCGCAGATCTGATGCTGGTTCGAGTAGTCGGCAAACATTGCGAGTCTGGCGACATCGTCGTGCGTGATGCCTATTTACCTTCGGACCTAGTTCCAGGTGACTTGTTAGCAGTGGCGGCGACTGGTGCGTACTGCCGCTCCCTGGCATCGAATTACAACTACTTGCCAAAGCCAGCAGTGGTTGGGGTTCGCGATGGAAATACATCGGTTGTGCTTCGCCGCGAGACCTTAGATGATCTACTGGCGCTGGACCCAGGGGCTTAACCCGAATCCAACGCCAGTCGATTTTACGTTGTTGTTTACTTTCCGATCGACATTAATCGCGTTCAGCTCCAGCTACTAAAGCTTGCGGCTCTTCAACGTTTGTACGAGTGAGCATCCAAACGATGACTGCCACCACTGATCCAACAAGCGGAGCGACGATAAATAACCACACCTGACTCATTGCATTGCCACCTGCGAATAAAGCAGGTCCAAATGATCGAGCTGGGTTCACTGATGTTCCGTCAAGTGGAATTCCAACGAGGTGAACGAGTGTCAGCGTCAAACCGATCGCGATGCCGGCAAAGCCAGGTGCGGCGACTCGTTCTGTGACCAAAAGGATGACGAGAACGAAGGCAGCGGTGAGCAGGACTTCAAGGAGAAAAGCGCCGCCCACATTAATTGAGCCGTTGTCATATGAATTTGTGCCAAGCCCACCTGTGTAGTCAGTGACGCCGAAATTGGACACGAAGAGTTTAAGAATTCCGCCTGCGGCAATCGCGCCAATGAATTGGGCGATCCAATACCCGACAGCTTCGCTAGCTGGCATCCGTCGGCCAAGGAGCATGCCTAATGTGACCGCTGGGTTCACATGCGCACCAGATATCGGACCAAAGGCATAGGCGATGCCTAGCAGCACGAGGCCGAAGGCCAGCGCAACGCCGACTACACCGTTACCCGGACCATTGCCGTCTGCGCCGACTTTTGCTGCAATGCCAAATACGGCAGCACCGACGGCAAGGAAGACTAAAAGAAAGGTACCAACGGCTTCGGCAATGAGTTTTCGCGTCAAGAGATTCATGAGCTGCTCCTAGATCGAGGATTCCTTGGGTGAAGGCTAGGGACGCGTGGGGAAAAGGTGTGGGATGCGCGCGGCGGTGTCCAGGCATTGCAGGACAACATTTGGCACGGGCTCGCCGGGATTACCCCCTACCGATGCGTCAGATTCACTCTTGACCTGAGAGGCTATGAGGCCTGACCCATCCATCTGGAGTACTCATGTCATCGGCACCTACCCCCCGCCCTGTCACTGTGGCAGTCCTCGGCGGCGGCACGGTCGGCAGTCAGGTAGCCCGTTTACTAACCGATCGCACTACAGATCTGCATATCCGTATGGGCACCTCACTCAAGCTCACCAAAGTGGCAGTCCGAGACCTAACCAAAGTCCGGGGCATTGATCCGGCCTATCTGACAACTGATGCAATGGCCGTTGCTACGTCTGGCGTGGACATCGTGGTCGAATTAATTGGCGGGATCGAGCCGGCTAGGTCGCTCATCATGGCGGCAATTAAAGCCGGATCAAGCGTGGTCACTGCGAATAAAGCGCTACTCGCATCTGATGGAGCATCGTTGTATGCAGCCGCCGAGGCAGAAGGCGTAGATATCTTCTTTGAGGCATCAGTTGCTGGAGCGATCCCCATCGTGCGTGCACTTCAGGAGTCACTGTCTGGAGACCACGTCACCAAAGTGATGGGCATCGTCAACGGCACGACCAATTACATCTTGACCAGAATGGATGAAGATGGTGCCTCGTTCGTAGATGCTTTGGCGGAGGCTCAAACATTGGGCTACGCCGAAGCAGATCCGACAGCTGATGTTGACGGTCATGATGCGGCGTCCAAAGCCGCGATCTTGGCGGAATTGGCTTTCCATACACATGTCACTCGTGAAGACGTTGTATGCGAAGGGATTTCTGAGGTTTCACTGCACGATATCCGTGCAGCAAAAAGCATGGGTTGCGTCATCAAATTACTGGCGATCGCCGAGCGGGTTGATGATGACCGCGGCGTTATTGTGCGGGTTCACCCCACCATGGTTCCCCGCGAGCATCCACTCGCAAGTGTGCGCGACGCATTCAATGCCGTGTTCGTTGAAGCCGAAGCCGCGGGGGAGTTGATGTTCTACGGCCGTGGCGCAGGCGGCGCTCCCACTGCATCAGCAGTCTTGGGTGACGTCGTAGTTGCAGCGCGCAATCGACTGACTGGCTCAACAGGCTGGGGCGAAAGCGCTGACGTGCAGCTGCCGATTCTTCCTATCAGCGAAGCATTAACTTGCTACTACGTCAATCTTGACGTTGCAGATCGTCCCGGTGCGCTAGCCAGCATCGCACAAGCTTTTGCTGATGCAGGTGTAAGCATTCAAGTTGTTCGTCAAGACGGTCAGGGTGAACGCACGAGTCTTATCGTTCGAACCCATCGCGCAAGCGATGGAGCACTGCAAGACACGGTCAATCGACTTCGCAAACTCTCAACAGTTAAGGCTGTTCTTGGAGTGATGCGGGTCGAGGGTGAGGTAGGGGCGCAATAAGTGGCATATCAATGGCGCGGACTCATCGAGGAATACCGGGATCGCTTGCCGGTTTCTTCGAGCACGCCTGTGATCACCCTTCGTGAAGGTGGCACGCCACTTGTTCCCGCTTGTGTTCTCAGCGAGATGACTGGCTGTGAAGTGTGGCTGAAGTATGACGGCGCTAACCCAACTGGGTCTTTCAAAGACCGAGGCATGACGATGGCTATCTCCAAGGCAGCAGAAGCCGGAGCTAAAGCCGTCATCTGTGCGTCAACGGGAAACACGAGCGCATCAGCATCTGCCTACGCAGTCAAGGCCGGCATGGTTAGCGCCGTACTTATCCCAGAAGGCAAGATTGCCATGGGCAAGTTGGCGCAAGCCATTGTTCATGGGGCAACAATTCTGCAGGTGCAGGGTAATTTCGACGACTGCCTAACCCTGGCCAGAAGTCTGGCTGACGACTATCCCGTAGCGTTGGTCAACAGCGTTAACCCTGTGCGCATTGAAGGCCAAAAAACTGCTGCATTTGAGATTGTCGACATGCTTGGCCGGGCCCCAGATATTCAATGCCTGCCCGTAGGTAATGCCGGAAATATAACCGCATATTGGAAGGGTTATTCCGAATATGCTGCGGATGGCATTTCTGCATCTCGTCCTCGCATGTGGGGTTTCCAGGCAGATGGTTCGGCTCCTTTAGTTTATGGAGCACCAGTGAAGAATCCAGAAACGATCGCAACTGCAATCCGAATTGGTAATCCAGCATCGTGGGATTTTGCAATTGCAGCTCGTGATGAATCGGGTGGCCTCATTAATGCAGTGACTGACGATGAAATTCTCGCTGCCTACTACCTCTTGGCTAATAAAGAAGGTCTGTTTTGTGAACCGTCATCTGCAGCCAGTGTTGCCGGTCTTCTTAAACTCCATGCTGCCGGCAAACTTGATAAAGGTCAGCTCGTGGTGTGCACGCTTACCGGAAACGGCTTGAAAGACACTCAATGGGCCATGGCTGACGCAAAGGAGCCAGTAGTCGTGGCAGCCGACGCTCGCGCGGCAGCAGTTGCGTTGGGTTTGGTTGAATAATGGCAACTTTGCGCACAGAGCCAGTCTTAGTTCGAGTTCCCGCGACCTGCGCCAATCTGGGTCCAGGCTTTGACACTTTCGGTCTAGCTTTGCAAATGTACGACTCTCTAGTTGCCATGGTGTCAGTTGATTCCGGGATTCTGATCGAAGTCGAGGGTGAAGGGGTCCAGGAAGTACCTCGCGATGCCTCCCATCTTGTCGTGCGCGCCATGGCATTGGGTTTTGCGGCGATGCAGACGCTCCCGGCCGGGTTCGTTCTTCGTTGCACGAATGTCATCCCGCATAGTCGAGGTTTGGGATCTTCAGCCGCTGCGATTATCGGTGGACTGGTCCTGGCTCGAGCAATGGTTGTTGAAGGTGACGAGTTACTACCCGATGCATTGCTATTACAGGTAGCCCTCGGGCTTGAATCGCATCCCGATAACTTGGCTGCGGCACTGCATGGCGGCTTCACTAATGCTTGGCTCGAAGGCGATGGCGCGCGTAGCGTGCGACATGAACTGCACTCGAAAATCACACCAATCATCGCTGTTCCGGAATTCCAGGTTCCTACATCGGAAGCCAGAAGTGCTTTGGAGCCAATGGTTTCTCTGCAGGATGCCTCGTTCAATATTGCCCGTTCAGCGCTACTTGTTCACGCGCTCACGACTGATCCAACGCTGTTGTTCGCGGCAACAGGGGATCGAATACATCAAGATTCGCGCAGATCGATCTACCCAGCTTCAATGGAACTGCTCGACGCATTACGCGCAGCGGGACTGCCTGCGGTGATTTCCGGTGCCGGGCCCTCAGTCTTAGTTTTTGGCGCAGCTGGCGAACTCGATAAAGTTCAGACGTTGGCAGGGGCGATGTGGAATGTCTCGGAGCAAAAAGTAGGAACTCAGGGGGCGCATGTCGCCCCTGTTTTGACCCCCTAAGACCACTTCGTGATATAGTCTCAAACATCTCCAGCGTCGCGGGTATCTAGTTGACGTTCTTCCCTTAGCACCGC
>CANJCG010000099.1 GCA_947472655.1 Actinomycetota bacterium | reverse complement strand
TGTTCAATGAGGCGGTAACGATCCAGTGGGCTACTCATGCTTTTCGAAGCACCTTCTTGCGCACGAGGGAAATTGCAGCATGTAATTCATGTACGCGCAGAAAATATGCCGAGATTACATAGACAACCATGCCAATTGGTGCCAGAACGGCTACGTCAATGAGTACATTTCCACGACTTGTGAGGCCTGGGTTATAACCTTGCGATCCCAGAAGCCACCGGGCAACAATCATTGCAGCGAGGGCAAGGAGAGCAGCAGTGAAAATTCGAATTAAGGCCCAGGCCGTGGCACCAGAGCGCATACCCCCAAGGCGTCGAGCCAGGAACCACCAAGCAATTGCCATTCCGATCCAATAAGAAAGGCCATAGGTGAGCGCGAGAGAGGCGACTTGTTGCCCACCACCTTTGACCACAGTGAAAAGCGGAATTGCCATCACCATCCAGGCCAGGGAAAAGCCAACAGTGATGAAGAAGGGAGTCTTCGTATCTTCAAGTGCGTAGAAACCGCGCAAGATGACATAGAACAAAGTGAAGGGAACAAGACCAATCATGAAGACCGAAACAATTTGGCCCATGATTGAAGCCTGCTCTGGTGTCGCAGCTCCATAACCAAAGAGCAGGACGGCCATGTCTGCACCGAGGACAAACAAGACGGCAGCAATCGGTGCGATGACCGCCACGATAATTCGCATTGTTGAACTAACTTCGCGACCAACATCATGAAAGCGGCCAGCGTGAGCGAGTCGACTTAGCGAAGGAAGCATCGCGGTAATGATCGAAATAGTGATCACACTGTGCGGCAGCATAAAAACTAGGTGCGCTTTTTGATAGGTCGTGAGACCTGCGGCAGTTGCACCTTCAGCGGCAGCATTGACGTTTGCTTGAGCAGCGAGGCGCGTCACGACGATATTCGTAGCTTGATTCACGAGAACCAATGCAATCGTCCACATCGCTAACGATCCTGCTTTTCCCAATCCAGCACCGCGCCAGTCAAAGCGGGGTTTATAGGTGTGTCCATGACGAATGAGCACTGGAATCAAGATGACGGACTGCGCGATAACTCCAAGGGTGGTACCGATCCCGAGAATGAGAATTTGTTGCTGGGTGAGCATGCCATCCGATGCAGCAGTTGTGCCAGAGACAAAAATAAACAAGAGGAAAGTCGTGATTGCAATGACATTATTTGCGATAGGAGCAAACATCGGTAAACCGAAATGCCCACGAGCGTTGAGCACTTGGCTGAGCATCGTGTAGACGCCGTAAAAAAATATTTGCGGCAAGCACAAGCGGGCGAACGCGACCGCAAGATCAAATTCATTTTGTGGATAATCTGCCGGCGTATATAGCGAGACGAGTAATGGCGCGCATAAGACAGCGATCACCGAAAACGTCAGAAGGGTGACGCCAACCAGAGTTAGGAGGCGATCTGAGTACGCCCGACCGCCATCATGATCATCTTTCATATGGCGTACAAGTTGCGGTATGAAGACCGCGTTGAGTGCACCGCCAATGATGAGAATATAAACAATGTTCGGCAGGGAGTTACCAAGCGAATACGCATCGGAAACAAGATAAAAACCAAGAGCAGCTGCGGCAGTAATGTCTCGCCCAATACCTGTGATGCGCGAAACGATGGTGCCTGTGGCCATGACAGCACTCGAACGTGCCATGGATTTGGTCGAGTCACTCATCTGATGCCCTAGCCTGCACGATGCGCCGCGTAATTCCCACGACCACGAAGATGGCAATTGCGGCGAAGGCTACGAGAACCACCCAGCCCGCAGCCCGGGCATAGGCGGTTGAGACCAAAATAATGCTTGCGGGGGGTCCATAAGCGGCACCTTTTGGCGTGAGCATTTGTACCTTGGTGGGCAGCGGGTCCCCGCCCACAATTCGCACCGGCAGTTCCACGCTGATCTTTTGACCGGGCTCAATCACGATGCCAGTCTTACTTGCGGATTCCAGTCGCGAACTGGGTTCGCCTATCAGTGTTAGTCCCACATTGACGATGCTGTCACTGTCATTGGCAAGGGTCACGGGCACATTTCCAGCATCGCCAGAGAAAGTTATGGTGCCGCTAGAAATGGGGCGCACCTGATTAATCTGTGTGTTCAGTTCTCGACTGATCGCCCCAAGGAGTGCGGCGCCAAGAGCCGGCTCATCTTGCCAGGCAGATGATTGGGCACGAAGCAAAGCTTCGGAGTAAGCAGCATTTACTGGGCCAGGGCTTTGCTGTACTGCAGTGAGTTGGGCAACTCGGCTTTGAACGGCTTTAAGCCGGGTGAGATATGCCGTGGGCAATGCCGGGTGATCCTCGAACACATATGCCAAGCGATTACTTGCGGCTCGTGGACTATTGGTGAGGGCTGTCAACGTGGTCGGAATCATCCACGGTGCTGTCTGGGTAGCACGAAGTACGGATCGCAAGAAACTAGGAACGGGTGACCAACGAACATCACTAGGTGCCGCGACAACGGTGAGCGGTGCGTTTGTGATCGCTGCTGGGCTTTGCGCGATAGCAGCAGTTTCAGCAAGGAAGCGCTGTCGAGCCAAAATTATTTCTGATGCTGTTCGTTGAGGCATCGCCAAGGTTGTGCTCAACCGTTGATCCGCGAGGACAGCATTGAGATTCCCAAAACTGGTGGGGTAGTCGGCGATTGCCTGTCGCGGTTGGCTGGTGTCACCGGCCATAGTCGAAGAGGACAACACCACAGTTGTGGCCCCCGCACTTGCCAAAACGTTTGCGGTCCGTTGGTCTAACCAACCGCTCGGCGACCAGTACACACCACCGGACACTGCGGATTTCAAAATTGTGGTAGCCACCGTTGGTGCAAGCGTCATTGCGCGAACTACATCGGGTGATAAACCATTACGTCGGTCAGCGACTGCATCCACATCTGCATAGGCAAATGCATGTGAGTTAGATGGAGTGATCGCAGTGCGTAGTACGTCGAGCCATTGGCTGGCATCAGAGCTATTGCCGCCGACCACGATTTCTCTGTCTTGTACAACTTGATAACCGCGTGCGATGTGATCGACGCTTTGTGCGAGTGCTGGATCAATCATCCAACTCAACGTTGAGCTGAATTCACGCCCTACCGCCAGCAGATTTGTGAGCCGACCATCAGGAGATAGCGCGATTGGCGTCTGGTTATTTAATAAAACATTCGTTGCGGTCCGGGCTGGGTAATCGGCTAAAGGCCATAGCCACACAACACCAATAGCATGAGGAAGTTTTTCAGATGAGGGAAACCAAGGCAGAAATGTTTGAATTCGGCCGACGCTCGTTGTTCCCTGCAAGGCATCAATCACCAATGAGTAGGTGCCTTGGGTAGGAAGCGAGAGCTGTGTGAAAGGTAGGGCGAACGTGAAAGTTCCCTGCGATCCGGCTGCGATGTCTGTGTTGAGATTAATCGTGGCAACAGATCGAGTTGAAGATGTGACTGATCCAGAAATTGCTGAGTCGATTCCGGTGCGCCCGCTAAGCGCTGACGTCGACAGGCGAATATTCACGCGCGGTTTGATCAAGGCTGATGGAGAGCCATTGACGATTCGTCCACTCAAACGCAAGGTTGCGTCAGACGTTGCAACGATGGGTAGTAACGAATCAAGAACCACTTGTACGCTTGCTGGATTCGCGTCGACCGCGTGGACTGGCACAGTGAAAATACCTGTCATGCCTACAACAGTGAGGCCTAATAAGGCTCTAAATATTATTGCTGGGCGCACTTAAGCATCCGCTAATCCGGCGAGGAGTTCAGGGACTCGCGCCATAAGTTTGCGTTCATCTGGGTAGGCCAGTTTTCCTTCGACTTCATCGAGGGGTATCCATGCCACTTCATCGACTTCTCGATCTTCGTCACTCAGTTCGCCGCCGTTCGCGTCCAGAAGAAAGTGATGCACGGTTTTATGAATTCGTTTTTCTTCTGCCATGAACCAAAAATCGATCGTTCCGAGCAACATAAGTACTGAACTTTGGATTCCAGTTTCCTCTTCTACTTCGCGAATCGCAGCCTGCTCATTGGTCTCCCCAGCCTCGACGTGGCCTTTGGGTAAGGACCAGATCAGGCGCCCACGACGATCTACTCGGGCGATGAGCGCAGCTTTCCAGGGGCGACTCGATCGATCAAGAACCAGGCCCCCAGCGCTCACTTCCTCGATGCGTGGCGTCTTTGCGACTCGAGGGGACATATAAGCAGGATAAACCGCTGCCAGAGTTCACTACGCTCTACCAGTGCCTACCTTCGATCCGCAGCAAGCAGCGGCCCAATTGGCGCCCCTGGAATCGCTGCTCACCAGCCTAGGAAATCGGTTCCAGAAGGCCGGATATGAGCTCAGCCTCGTCGGCGGCCCGGTGCGCGATGCCTTCTTGGGTCGCCTTGGGCAAACCCCGGATCTGGACTTCACCACAAATGCCCGCCCTGAGCAGATTTTGGCACTGCTTGAGGGTTTTGCTGAGACTACCTGGGATGTTGGCATCCGCTTTGGCACAGTCGGGGCTCGCATCAGTGGGCAAGAGTGTGAGATCACTACTTACCGCAGTGAACATTACGACCCAGATTCTCGTAAACCGGAAGTGAATTTCGGCGATTCCTTGCTCGGCGACTTAGGTCGACGCGACTTTACGATCAATGCAATGGCGCTGCGTTTGCCTGAATTGATGTTGGTGGATGAGTTCGATGGCATTCAAGATCTTGCCGCTGGAATCATCCGCACACCAAATTCACCTCAGATGTCATTCACAGATGATCCGTTACGGATGATGCGAGCGGCGCGTTTTGCCGCGCAGTTGGACTTCAGCGTTGATGGACCAACACTGCAAGCGATGGTTGAGATGCATGAACGCATCACGATCGTGTCGATAGAACGCTGTCAGGTTGAGTTTATGAAAATCGTGATGTCGGATCATCCACGACCAGGGCTAAAACTCTTGGTGGATACCGGCATTGCTGAATATGTGTTCCCTGAACTCCCCGGCATGCGACTGACAACAGATGAGCACCTCCAGCACAAAGACGTATACGAACATTCGCTCACCGTGCTTGATCAAGCCATTGTGCTAGAAACAACTCACGAACCAGTGAGCGGACCCGATCCAGTGCTACGACTATCTGCGCTTTTTCATGACATTGGCAAGCCTCGGACTCGCAAATTTGATGATGGTCGGGTTTCGTTTCACCATCATGAAGTAGTCGGCGCCAGGATGACGCGAAAGCGCATGAAAGAGATGCGATTCAGCAACGACATGATTGATGATGTGGCCAAGCTCGTTGAGTTGCATTTGCGTTTTCATGGCTATGGATCAGGTGACTGGAC
>CANJCG010000098.1 GCA_947472655.1 Actinomycetota bacterium | reverse complement strand
ATTGAGACAAAGTATTTTTCGGATTGAAAATACCCGTGCAATGACAATCCTGATGTGACATGTTGAATGCCCTCATCGTATGCAAATGAATGTTCAGCGAATGAAACCCTTCTAGGTGCACCTCCGCTTTGAACAACGTCCTCTGAAAGCAACGCAGCCAATGCAAATTCCCGAGGCGTCGCGTGCCGAATGAAATCGCTGGTATTGAGTTCTAGGGTGACTCCAAGCCTGGTGGCAACTTCTAGTCCGGCTGCATAACCGAAGAGTTGGTTCCCTAATCCGCCTTGAAGCACTACCGACACTGCACG
This sequence comes from Actinomycetota bacterium, assembly GCA_947472655.1. Lineage (GTDB taxonomy): Bacteria > Actinomycetota > Actinomycetes > S36-B12 > S36-B12 > UBA11398. The sequence goes on along the minus strand of CANJCG010000098.1, from coordinate 5,040 downwards.
ATCCGAGTGTGACTCAGATACACCTGCCGAAAAGTCAGAAAGAACCTGACTATTTTCACCTCGGGTCAAATGATTTTCATTCATGACAGGCGATAACCCTAGAGCCCATCTTTGAAAGCGTCATCAAGTGCTGATCGCCAGTCACGCATTGGCGCAAGTCCTGCCGATGCCCAAGCGTCATGACCAAGTACTGAATATGTGGGACGAGGAGCCGGACGCACAAATGAAGCGGAATCAGTTGGCAGCACCCGGGCTGGATCAGCACCAACATCTTCGAAGACAGCTTGCGCCAATTCGAACCAAGATGCAACGCCCGAGTTCGTTCCATGGAAGATTCCGGCTACAGGCTTGGCGTCAATTAATGCGATGAGTTGATGCGCAAGATCGCGAGCGTAAGTAGGTTGACCAACCTGATCGGTCACGACAGAAACGGTATCGCGCTCAGCCATCAACTTCAGCATTGTCTTAGGAAAGTTATTTCCGTTGATTCCATAGAGCCAAGCGGTGCGCACGATGTAATGCGAATCAGGCAAGACTTTCTGCACAGCACGTTCACCAGCAAGCTTGGTGCGGCCATAGGCGGTTAATGGTGCTGGCTCGTCGGTTTCTGAATATGGAGATGAAGCATTGCCGGCAAAAACATAATCGGTGGAAATCTGCACCATCCAGGCATCAATTTCGGCGCAAGCCTTGGCGAGAAGTTCTGGCCCTAAACCATTTGCTCGAAGGGCTGCTGCTTCGTTTGTTTCAGCATCATCAACTGCTGTCCAAGCCGCGCAGTTAATTATTACTGTCGGTTCAAAAAGCGAAAAAGCAGTTGCAATTGAACCACTTTGAGCGATATCGATTCCTGGAAGGTCCACTCCCATCACTGGGGTACCGCGCGAGCCAAGAAGAGAAACGAGTTCAGAACCCAACTGTCCCAATGAGCCCGTGACCAAAACGCGCATTACTTCAACTCGGCCTTTGCCTTTAGTGGGCGCCACCAAGCTTCATTTGCTTTGTACCAAGCAACTGTCTCGGCAAGGCCATCAGCAAACTTGTGCTGTGGTTCATAGCCCATCGCGCGAAGCTTTGAATCATCGACAGAATAGCGACGATCATGTCCCTTGCGATCTTCAACGGGCAAAACGCTTGTCCAGTCTGCACCCATGGATTCAAGCACCTGTTCGGTGAGTTCCCGATTGGTCAGTTCGAGGCCACCGCCGATGTTGTAACTCTGCCCTGCAGCTCCTTTGGCTACAACGATTGCGATTCCGCGGCAGTGATCGTCAACATGCAGCCAATCGCGAACATTTAAACCGTCACCATAAAGCGGCACTTTTCCACCATCGATCAAGTTCGTAACAAACAGCGGAATAACTTTTTCTGGGAACTGAAAAGGCCCATAGTTATTCGAGCAACGAGTGGAAGAAATATTGAGCCCGTAGGTCACGTGATAGGCACGCACCAGCATTTCAGCTGCAGCTTTGGCTGCTGAATACGGTGAATTCGGAATCAGCGGTTCAGCTTCGGTCCAAGATCCTTCATCGATTGATCCGTAGACCTCATCGGTGCCAATATGCACAGTGCGCGGAATTCCATGGCGCAGGCAAGCATCAAAGAGAGTTTGTGCACCAACAACATTAGTCACTAGGAATGCCTGTGGGCCACTGATTGAACGGTCCACGTGAGTTTCTGCCGCGAAGTTCACCACCACGTCATGGCCAGGCAAGACTTGGTCGAGTAACGCACCGTCGCAGATATCGCCTTGCACAAAGGTGTAGCGCGGATCTGCTGAAACTGACGCAAGATTTTCGAGGTTTCCTGCATAGGTCAACTTGTCGTAGACCGTCACGCCCGTTACATCCTCGCCGTAGGAGCCCGCAAGAAGTTCACGCACATAATGCGAACCAATAAAGCCAGCTGCTCCTGTTACGAAATACCGCACTTACTTTCCCTTCAAGTTTCGCAACCACTCTTGGGCTTCTGCGAAATCTGCATCAGTCACACCGTTGCGTAACACGGGCTGTTTGCCATCGTGACGCGGGTAGGAACCCAAGTAGCGCACATCAAGACATACGCGATGCAAGCCCATGAGTGCTTCGGCTACTCGAGCATCAGAAACATGTCCTTCAATATCCACACTGAAGTAGTAATCACCGAGAGCTTTACGGGTTGGTCGAGATTCAATGCGCGTCATGTTGATACCGCGCACCGAGAATTCATTGAGAATTGCAAGCAGTGCACCTGGCTGATCGTGGTGAATGTACAGCGCAAGTGTTGTCTTATCGGCACCACTAGGCGCAGGAGCAACACCATCGCGGGCAACTAATACAAATCGTGTGTGTGCATCTGATGTATCACCAATATCTGACGCCAAAACATCTAAGTCATAAATCTCTGCCGCAATTTCTTGGCAAACCGCAGCATCGTAGTTGCGTTCTGGATCAAGTAATCCTTCTGCGGCTCCAGCTGTGGAAAGTGCAGGCAATACAACAACTTCTGGCAGGTTCGCACTTAACCAACCACGTACCTGAGCATGGGCATGCGGATGAGTTGCAATACGCGAAACAGAAGCAAGGGAGACCCCACGGGGCACAACCAATGCGAAGGTCACAGCCAACACGACTTCGTCAACAATCACCAAACCAACGTCGGTTGATAACTCATCCAGGGTAAGGGCCACTGAGCCTTCAACGGAGTTTTCTATTGGCACAAGTGCTTGCTCAGCTGAACCGTCGCGCACCATTTCTAATGCGGCATACACAGAGCTGGCCGGGATCAACTCCGCATTCGCGGCCGAAGCCAACGTGCGAAGGGCAGCCTCAGCGAACGTGCCGCGAGGTCCTAAGAATGCAATGCGCGTCACAATTCACCTCCATTATTTTTTGCCAGCCTCAGAGATTCTGATTCTTCCGGAGAAAGTTCAATATCTGACTTTCCGCCACTTATTCCCTTGATATATGTGCGGGTTTCAGTTCGCCCATGAATCGAGGTCAAGACGATGCCATCGCCAGAGTCGTCAATCATCGCAGCCGAGAATGAGAAGCGGCCGCCAAGATCACCGAAGGCGTCGTAACGAACAACGGACACGTGACGAAGGGCTTGTGAGAGTTCATTGCGGGTGTGGGTCAAGGTTCGATCCAGATCGGCAACATCGTCGCGCAAATCATGGAACTCCGAGATCGTGCGAGCCACGACATCCACAAAAGTGTCTTTGCCCTCAGAAGAGCCAAGAAGTGCCAAGGAGCGGTGAATATGAGCCAGTCGAACCAGCGCGAAGGCGCCAATTGCGATGCCGGCGACCCCAAAAACTAGGGCAACGATCACGAGGACGCTTAGGGCACTCGTGTCGATGTTCACTGCCAGATTCTACGGCCTGCAGCAGGCTGAGAAATCCTCGCGGATCACCCAACCCAATGAGCCATAAATATAGCCTTGCAAAGGCCTAAATTCGGGCCTAATATGGAGATTGTGCAAATGCTTCCGATTTCCAAAGTCAAAGACCGACTGAACGAACTCGTTGATGCTGCTGCCCTCACTCATGAGCAGGTGTTTATCACCAAGAACGGGTCCCCCGCTGCTGTGCTTATCGGGGCGGCTGAGTGGGAAGAACTCCAAGAAACCTTGTTCTGGCTAAGCCAGCCAGGGATCCGAGAATCATTGGACCAGGCGCAGGAAGACCTCGAGAGCGGACGGTTTTCCACAGAAGAAGAAATTCGCAATCGGTTTAACGTTCCGAGGCGTCCATGATCAACATGCGCACTCTCAAGTGATCGTTTCTGCTCGTGCTGTTCGTGATCTCGAGCGAATTCCACCACGCATCGTTCCAGCGATCATTGAATTCATCTACGGAGATTTAGCCAAAGCTCCGCTGCGCGTTGGTCAGCCACTGATGCGTGAACTCAATGGATACCTCGGTGCCCGTCGTGGCAGTTACCGTGTGTTGTTCGAAATCAATGGTGAAACCATCAACATCGCGCGCATCGCTCATCGTGCAGATGTTTATCGCTGAACAAAAACGGTAATTCTTAACGCAGCGTTACCTGACGAGTGGTGAGCAGTGAACGAGCCCTGCGCTGCGCGTCAGTGAGCGGTGTTGAATCTGCAAGGGCAACCGTGAGACGACTCAAAAATTCTGCAGCAGGCACCTCACATGCGCTAGCGCCAAAGCCCAAAGGTAAGTCCCACACCGGAACCACGATGCCGTGCGCTCGGAACATCCCAACGAGCTTGGTACCTTCACCCAGCGAGCTCTGACTCGCTGCATCTAAGCGAGCAACAGCATTCAGTAGAGCCTCTTCAGCAACGGGCATCGCCCAACGAAGGTGCTCTTTCTCGCCCATTTGGCACCAGTAGGCCGCTTCAACAGAATTCAGTCGAACAGTTGGATGCGCATATTCACTTGCTCGATCAAGGGAGGCGCGAGTTTCCTCATCCATGTCTTTAACATCGCTCCAGAAATCAAAACCCGAGTGAACGGTGACATCGAGCGGCACTGATCCGTCGATCAAATCTTGGAGGCGAATCGAGTTCGCGGCCTCGCGCGGCACATCCACTGGTGTTCCTGGCTCGGTGTCCAAAGCAGCAGCAAGAACTCGGGCTAAGTCGCGGCTGGCATTTCCTGAACTGGTGTTGACCTGAAGGCCAAGAAGAATCTCCCCGTCCATTCGCACTATCGCTGGGTAGGCCATTGGCAACACCGTTGCCAAGGTGACCGTTCGCATTCCTGCTGGTTTTCCTGAAGCCGATACTGCATCTGAGCGAAGTGTTAAAGGAGCTGTGGCAGAAGGCACCAGTTCACGCAGTGCAACAAGGTCGCACTCGGAGGCAAAGCCTTCAAAGGGCCGCGTCGTCTCGATTACTTCATCGACCTTGCCATGGCAGGCCTTGTAGCGGCGCCCCGAACCACAAGGGCACGGCTCGCGCATCCCAACAACAGGCACAACCCCGTCAGTAGCGAGTGCGGTTGCAGCAGATTCGACGCGAACTTTTTTCTTAGCCATGCGGTGAACCTTAGGCACCAGGGGTAACGAGTGCGCGCACCATCCCGGGCTT
>CANJCG010000097.1 GCA_947472655.1 Actinomycetota bacterium | reverse complement strand
GTCATGGCATTTGTTAATGCGATGTAGGTGTTCGCGTCAAAGCGACGTGCCAACTTGTCAGCATGATGATCAAGGTAGGACTCGAGAGCAAAGCGCCCTGTGCGTTTACCGTCTTGCCAGACATACGGGTCTTCACCCGTTTGATATTCACGATTAAACCGTTCACCAAGTTCTGCTTCGCTTCGGTAGGTCAGATGCGCCACTTGACGCGCGACTCCCATGCCGCGATGAGGACCTTGACCGTCAGGCTGTTCATAGAAGTCGCCGTTTAAGAAGTAAGGATCCGCATAAATCGCTGCCAGCTGAGCAGCGTGTGTTCCGATCTCATCTGCGCTCACTGCAGCCGTGGTGCCGAGGACCATGCCGCTTCGCACGAATTGTGGATAGCGCACCATCCACTCCAGAACGCGCATGCCGCCAAGCGAAGGTCCAAGAAAGAGCGCCCACTGCTGAATACCAAGATGCTGAGTGAATTGGTATTCAACTTCAACCATGTCGGTGACAGTGACCGTGGGAAAGCGGCTCCCCCATGCCTTGCCGTCAGGAGCTAGCGAAGCTGGCCCGGTTGTGCCTTGGCAGCCGCCAAGAATATTTGCGCAGACCACAAACCAAATATCTGTATTGATCGCTTTGCCCGGCCCGACAAGCTCATCCCACCAACCGCCCGTCTTATGGCCTACTCCTGCGGGCCCTGCAACGTGGGAATCTCCGGTGAGCGCATGAGCGATATACACGGCATTGGATGCGTCAGTGTTGAGCTCGCCCCACGTTTCATACGCCACTGTGACGTTTGGAAATGTGAATCCAGACTCGGTAGTGAATTGACCAATGTCGATAAAAAGACGATCGCCTACGGGATCTCCTTCCTGCCAGGCAGCGCTGGCAGGTGGGAGACCTTCGTAGGCGATCGGTCCGTACGTCATTGCATCAGGCCTTTGACGCAGCAAATCCAATTTCAATGTCGGCGATGATGTCGTCGATGAATTCAATACCCACGGCAAGGCGAACCAAGCCTGGTGTCACGCCTGCGGTGACCTGCTCTTCTGGTGTGAGCTGTGAATGGGTAGTTGAAGCGGGGTGAATCACCAAGCTGCGCACATCACCAATGTTGGCGACGTGACTATGCAGCACTAGGCCTTCAACAAACTTGGAACCGGCTTCAACTCCGCCTTCGATTTCGAAAGCGAGAACGCCGCCGTTGCCTTTTGGTGCGTACTTCTTACCAAGTGAATACCAAGGGCTGCTCTCAAGACCGGAGTAGTTCACGCTCTTGACCTGTGGATGAGCTTCGAGGAACTTGGCCACGGCAAGTGCATTGTCGCTATGGCGTTGTACGCGAAGCGACAAAGTTTCGATGCCCTGTGAGATCAAGAATGCGTTAAATGGTGAAACCGCTGCACCGAGATCACGAAGGAGCTGCACACGTGCCTTCAAGATGAATGCAAGGTTCACACCGAACATGCCACCGACACCAAGATCACGCGCATAGACCAAACCGTGATAGCTCGGATCTGGAAGGTTGTAGTTAGGAAAGCGCTCAGGGTTTTGGGCAAAGTCGAAACTTCCACCATCGATGAGTGCACCCGCGACCGATGTGCCATGGCCACCAAGGTATTTCGTTGCCGAATGCACCACGAAGTCAGCACCGTGCTTCAACGGCTGAATCAGATATGGAGTCGCAACCGTATTGTCAATAATCAACGGCACGCCGTAGTCGTGGGCCACTTTGGCTACTGCAGCAATATCGAGCACATCGTTCTTTGGGTTTGCAATTGATTCTGCGTAGAACGCCTTGGTATTCGGCTGTATCGCAGCCTTCCAAGACTCTGGATCATCTGGGTTCTCTACGAACGTGACGGTGATGCCGAACTTTGGCAATGTGTAGTGGAACAGGTTATAGGTGCCACCGTAAAGCGATGGGCTTGAAACGATGTGGTCACCACTTTCAGCGATATTGAGAATCGCCAAGGTCTCAGCAGCTTGGCCCGAAGCTACGAGCAAGCCACCGACGCCACCTTCAAGTGCCGTAATGCGATCTTCAACTACAGCAGTCGTCGGGTTCATCAAACGCGTGTAGATGTTTCCGAGTTCCTTGAGTGAAAAAAGGTTCGATGCGTGTTGTGTGTCATTGAAGACGTATGAAGTGGTCTGGTAAATCGGTAGCGCTCGCGCATTTGTAGATGCATCAGGTGCTTGACCAGCATGGATTTGTAGGGTGTCAAAAGCCCAGTTCTCGCTCATGGCTTGCCTTTCGTGTCTAGGAGTGAAGTTTTTGGGTACAGGTAGTGCAGCCGTGCAGGTGTGGGTGTGTAAAACCCGCGCTTGCCCTCTACTTACAGGGCCTGGTCCTCACCACGGAGCACCCCACCGCGGTTGGAGGGTTGCCGTCCAGCTAGCCGGGGCTTAATGCTGGAACTCTTGACCTAGCAATAAATATACAGACCCAGACTCATGTGTTCACACGAAGGGCTTGCTACTGCAAGTGGTAGGCAACTTCGGACCTACACGCCTCATAAGACAGCCTTGTCATGGTCTGGCAGGCTAGCTGGCGATCGTCCAGGTTGATCCACCTTTATTGATCAAGGTGCGAGTACATGCCCAGCCACCGATGCGTTGACCATTGGCTCCGATGGTGGTGTTGACCCAAGGTTCCCAACTGCGTTTCCAGCCACCGGTAAGACCAGTGCCGTAAGCAACGGCCTTGTCATCGAGTGCATCGCACGTTCCTGCTGCGGAAAGTGGAAGTCCCTGAGGAATGCTGGTCCATTGTGCATCTTGTGTTGTGACGTAGGTACGGAAGACAAATCCTGAAGGCGAATCCCAGAAACCCCAAGCATTCAAATAATAAGCGGCTCTACCCCCGGAATATGACGCCGTAGTAGAACCACGCCAGCCGTACTCATTATTGGTATTCGTTGAGCTGACGACAATCGCGAACTGCGTACCGGCAGTGACAGTCGGTGGGGAGGCGAAAGCCGCCGTGATCATTGTCGCTGCAACGGAGATAGCGCTATCTGGAATAAAAACAGAAGCAAGATCAGCCCCCGTTGGCTTTCCAGCGGACGCCGCCCTGATGCTAACCGTCACTCCCTCGGTAGGAGTGCCGGATTTTACCAAACTGACTTGAACGCTTGTTAATGCCCCAGTAACCCCAGGCGTCACCATCTGCGCATTTACCTCCGGCTGCCCGCTAAGACCTGTATAGCCAGTATTAGACAATTCGAAGGATTGATCGAGGGTGGTTGCCGCTTGCGCACCACCGGTCGACATTCCAATCCCGAGGGCAAGCAATACGGTCAAAGCAACTCGACGCAAATTTTTCATACTCGGGATATTAGACGTTTTCATTCCAATTAAGAGGTTCGTGCTACTGCAAGTCGGAGGAAACTCCGGATCGACAGACCTCATAAGACATCTTCACCATGGTCTCTGTCCACATTGCTGGAGGAAGCCCATTCGTCAGGGATATTTCAACTAATTGAGCAAGTCCATAGTCGGCGTTATCGAGCCTGGCCTGTGCAAGAGCCGCACTGGCTCGCACCCCATCGCCTTGTAGCCAAAATGCCAATGCGGTCACGGTCGCTAGCGGCGCACGTAACCCTGCGGGAGTGGCACGCAATGCGATTCTAAAGGTTTCCGCAGAGCTGGCGAGCCGATTCTGGTGCGTGAGCTGCCACAAAAAACAATCTCGAACCGTTATGTCAACAAGACCCGTGATTATTTGGGCCAGGACTCGTTGATCAGTAGTGCCTATAACGAACGAGTCAATCATGGTGTTGATGCACTCATCTCGCCTTACTTCAGCCTCACCTTGGTTTACATCTGTCTTCTGCTGGTTGATCGCAATCAGCATCAATTGTTGTTCATGTGGGTCAGCGTCGAATTCATTGATCACTTCTTGGCGGTCGACCAGATGTCTCCAGCCGGCGCTCACAAAATCGTCGTGAACTTCAGCCACTACCTGCGGATCTAACGTTTTACGAGCATGCGAAAAATCTGATGACGCAAAATCAAATTCCCAGTAGTCATCTTCGATAACCAGCCAGGCCGCACCTGGGTATTTACCTGATGCCACTAACGCCCGGCTTATCGCAGCTACTAATGGCGTTCCGGCAATGTGTCCACGATCTTGGGAATGACTTGAGTCAAAACCTGATTCTTTGGTCATCACAGTTGGAAATATTGCAATCAATACCTGATCTGAATCGGCGTGGCTAGCCGACTCAATGACACTTATCGCCCACTCATCCAACACTGAAGAGGCATTGGCAGGTATGGGCAACTGCGGTAGGTCAATTCTTTGAGTCAATATGAGCGCGCCGTCACGTAACCACAGCAACACCGCGCTGCACTGGGGTTGGAAACCCAGCAAGAATGGCAGTGAAGCCAACACGTGGTCCGCCGTTCGTAGAACGCGTGCAGGCAGTTGAGTCGTCGTGTAAGTCATGACGCCACTTAAGTTTTAAAATAGATAACTTGCTACGGCTGCACCACTGCCTGTGTATGCAAACCACAAAATGAACAAGGTGTGGAAATCAAGACTTGAAGAAAGTTAAAACCCGGCCGTCGAAGGCTTCCCCTCCCGCGACGACCGAGCCATGCAAACTTTAGGGGCGCATGCTTGGCTTGCTACAGCGACACGCCGCTGCCTAGGCATCCTTGGTTGTGGTAGCAAAAGTCTGACCAGCCTTCTTGGTCCAAGCAACCAACGAAATAATGCCAATAGTTATTTGTGGAATATATGAAGATGCGCGCCAGACCAGATCTGCTGCAGTGGCTTCACCACTATCTGCGCCGAACTTAACCAACAGACTAATCATGACGGCGTCAACTGTTCCGAGCCCACCAGGCGTAATGGGAATCATCATTCCGAGCTGACTGATTGAAAACGCTGCAAAAACAAGCCACATCGAAGTGCCTGGTTCATCCCACCCTTGGATGCCACGCAGCGCAACATAAAGCACGAGAAATTGAGTGAATGACACTGCAATCTGGGCTGCTGATAGAGCCGACCAGCGGCGCTTAAGAACGTCGTACATACTCTCTCGAAAGCTCACAAGCGGGGCAATCAGATCGATCGTTGCGAGTGCCTTGATCTTGCCTCTAAACGGGCCAATGATCTTGTTGCCAACACGTCCCATCCATTTGGCAGCAGATTCGGATCGCATTAACAGTGTGAATCCCACAATGACCCCGACCAAGATTGCCAGCCCCAGGATTCCTGCCCAGATATAGGAACTGCCGTTTTCACCACCAATCACCAAGGCAACAACGCCCAAGATTGGGAAACCGAGAGAAACAAAGGTGCTCCAAATGCCTACCGCGGTGATTGCCGACGTAGCCGAAGCCGG
>CANJCG010000096.1 GCA_947472655.1 Actinomycetota bacterium | reverse complement strand
GCTCTATGTCTGCAGGTAGGCCGCACCAGGTCACTGGCAACAGTGATCGCAGATGGATGATCGCCCTCGGTTTACCGAGACAGAACCCGGCTTACAGGCCAGCTCGTCCGCTTTTCATCTGCAGACTTATTGCCATCACCGCACCTACTTAAGTTGTACTTGATTCATCCGTGATGCGTGTTTTTCGCAGCCACCAAAGTCCGATGATCGGCAAGATCAGCGGGATGAATCCGTAGCCGCTTCCAAATCCGCTCCATACGGTCGCCTTTGGAAAAAGTTCGGGGTCAATCAGGCTCAAGACTCCAACACTGATGACACCAACGAGTTCTATTGAGATCGCAATAGTTGCCCATCGTTGACTCGTTCGATCTGTCCGAGCCAAGGAAATTGTTGCCACGATGTAGATGAGGGCGGCAATAGCTGAAAGTGTGTATGCGAAAGGCGCTTCTGAAAACACCGTTGAAATCTGCACGATGGATCGCGATGTTGCTGCGATCGCGAAGAGCGCATAAACAACGATGAGGATGCGCCCAAAACCAAGGTTGGTTGCGCTTCGATCAGGCACTTGGCTAGACATTTGATCAGACACTGGAACCAGCCCAGACTTGTTGAATTCGAATGATGAGGATGGGCATGATCAAGAAGACTAGACACAGCACGCCGGCCCCCGTGCGTTGAGTGTCCTTGCGCGTCCACCACATGGCTGCAGGAGAAATGGCCAGGCTTCCAACGAGATAACCCACGAATTCTGGTCGTGAAAACTCTTGTGCGGTTTGACTCATCTGGGTGATTCCACCGATCAAGAAGATCAACTGCATCAGGACAGCAAGGCCAGCGACTGCGGTGAAGACGCGCGTCACAGGTTTGTTGATCACGATATGTACGCCAGCCCAAATGGCAAGAATTAGATACACACTAATGAGCGCATCAGCGAATATCCCTGTCACATACGCATCCTTGCATACGGAGTGTTAAGCCTGCGTCTTACGACGGGGATATATCTGTCCGCTTGCTTCGCGCTGAATTCGAGTTACTTGGTGGCGGCAGCGGCTACGGCAGCGGCTACGGCCGGTGCAACGTCAGGATCAAACACGCTTGGAATAATGTACGCAGCCTCTAGCCGGTCATCGGTTACAACGTCAGCAATTGCATTTGCTGCAGCAACCAAAACCTCATCGGTGATGATGTGGCCTCCACAATCAAGCATGCCCCGGAAGATTCCTGGGAATGCAAGCACATTGTTGATCTGGTTTGGGTAGTCGCTGCGGCCAGTTGCCACAACGGCCGCGTATTTGTGGGCTTCGACGGGGTCGATCTCAGGGGTGGGATTGGACAAGGCAAAGACAATTGAATCCTTGGCCATCCGGGAGACATCTTCCGCCGTGATCAAGTTTGGCTGGGAAACCCCGATGAAAACATCTGCATCAATCATGGCTTCGGGCAAGCTCCCAGACACTCCTCGAGGGTTGGTCCGCAACGCTAAGGAAGCCTTATCGGGATCATCGAAACCGCGCCCTGCATGTAGTGGACCCTTTGAATCAAAAACGACGACGTCTTTCACGCCTGCTTTCATCAGCAAAGTAGTAACGGCAGCTCCAGCTGCGCCAGCGCCAACCATCACGATTCTCAAGCTTGCAAAGTCTTTCTTCACATATCGGGCAGCGTTCTTGAGTGCAGCTAGCACAACAACTGCAGTGCCATGCTGGTCGTCATGCATGACGGGGATAGTCAGGGATTCACGGAGTCGACGTTCGATCTCAAAGCAGCGGGGCGCTGAAATGTCTTCGAGGTTAATTCCGCCAAAGCCTGGAGCGATGAGCTGCACTGCACGCACAATTTCATCAACATCATTTGTATCAAGGGCAATCGGCCAAGCGTCAATATCTGCGAAGCGCTTAAACAGAGCAGCCTTACCTTCCATAACTGGCATGGAAGCTTCAGGGCCGAGGTCTCCAAGACCGAGCACTGCTGATCCGTCAGTTACGACTGCCACGGTGTTCCGCTTGATCGTGAATTCCCGGGCAAGGGAGGGGTCTGCTGCAATTGCCAAACAAACTCGGGCAACTCCTGGCGTGTAGGCGCGGGCAAGTTCAATGCGGTTGTCCATCGGCACCGTGGCTTGAATCTCAAGTTTGCCACCAATATGGATCAACATGACCGAATCCATGACTACTTCAACGGTGCAGCCGTCAATAGCGTTAAGAGCCTCTTCGAGGCGTAGGTCTATGTCATCGCCTGATAGCAGGCAGGTGAGCTCGAGGGTGATCTCTTCATGACCGGACTCGACAACGTCGATGCCAGCGACAACGCCGCCGAGTGCGGTAACCGCCAAGATCAATGCACCGGATGCATGAATTTCAGGATTGGTGCGAACAACGGCAGTAAAGGAAGTTCCAAAATTAGTCACGGAGGGAGTCTAGTTATTCGAGGTCAGCGATTTCAGATGATTGCTCACTTTCGTACATACTTTCCCTAAGCTTTCGAATTCTTCAGGCGTGAGTATGTCCACAAGGTGACGTCGGACACTCTCAACATGGCCGGGAGCCGCGCTCACAAGAAGGTCCTGACCTCGTTCAGTAAGTACGGCAAAGGACCCACGTCGATCATCTGGGCACTCTTCTCGGGTGACAAAGCCAGATTTTTCCATCCGGTCAATCTGATGTGACAGCCGACTTCTAGAAGACAGCGTGCACTCAGCAAGGTCACTCATGCGAATTTTCTGGTTCACGGCCTCAGAAAGTCTGACGAGAATTTCATAGTCAGCGCTGGTTAGCCCTGAATCTCGTTGAAGATCCCGGCCTAATTGATCGGGGAGCAAGGACGTGGCGCTCAACCAAGATCGCCAGATCTCCTGCTGTTCTTGGCTCAACCAATTCGTCATAGCTGAAGGATACGCCTAATTAGTTGAAATCGAAACTTCTTAGTCGGTGAGATCCCAAATGCGGACTCCTCCCAAGAGTCCGTTTGCATTTGAAACCAAGGTCACGCCAGGTTCAAGATCATCTTGGTCAAGCAGACGCGCGTTGCCGCCACCCACATAAAGGTGATCCCAATTGACTATCGCCTTGAAATGAGCCAGGCCCTTGATAACCCGTTCTTTCCAGGCGGCTTCGCCGATGCGTTTAAGTTCCCCATCCCCGAGCGCAATGTCGTGAGTCATCGTTGCGTCAAATGGGCCATGCGAAAGTTCAAGATGAGGAACGAGACCTCCATCAAAAAACAGTGCTGTTCCAATTCCAGTGCCCAAAGTGATGACAAATTCCATCCCCTGGCCCGTAATAACAGCGCATCCTTGAATATCTGCATCATTTTCTACGACAGTGGGAAGTTCGAACGCGTTGGTGAGTGCAGCACGAATATCAAAACCCAACCAGGCTTTGATGAGTTCTGGATCGCGCTCACCATTGAGAACTCGACGCGAAAGGGACCCGGGGATTCCAGAGACGATGCCATCGCGAATCAGGCTCGGAAAGCCGACAGTTACGCGGTGAGCAGCAGGTAATGCAAGGACCAATTCCTTCAATGTCGCCACAAACATTTCTGGAGCGCAAGGGTAGGGAGTGTCAATGCGAACCTGCTGAGACACCAAAATTCCCTCTGGGTCTAATACGGCAGCCTTAAAGCCAGTGCCACCAATGTCGATAGCAAGTGTTTTCACATCGTCGGGCCAGATGTTCACGCGGTCAGTACCTCAACTCCGTCGCTCGTGACGAGCACTGTGTGTTCGAACTGAGCGGTGTATTGACGATCGGCTGTTACTACCGTCCAGCCGTCATTCCACATTGCGTAGTCGTGCGTTCCTAGGCTGATCATCGGTTCAATGGTAAACGTCATGCCTGGTTGCATAATCGTGTCAGCGGTGGGGTCGTCGTAATGCGGAATAATGAGACCCGAATGGAACGCTGTGCCGATGCCATGGCCGGTGAAGTCACGAATAACGCCGTAGTTGAATCGTTTGGCGTAACTCTCAATTACACGCCCGATAACGTTGACCGGACGCCCTGGTGCCACCGCTTTGATGCCACGGTTCATCGCTTCGTAGGTGCGCTCGATGAGAAGTGCAACTTCTTCGTCAACCTCGCCCGCAGGGAAGGTAGCGTTGCAATCGCCGTGCACGCCTTCAATGAATACTGTGACGTCGATGTTGCAGATGTCACCTTCGGCAAGAACTGTGGTGTCAGGGATTCCGTGGCAGATCACCTCGTTGACAGATGTGCAGATCGCTTTTGGAAATCCTCGATAGTCCAGCGGGGAGGGGTAGGCACCGTGATCGCAGATGAATTCGTGCGCGATAACGTCGAGGTGTTCGGTTGTCACTCCGGGCCGAACATGTCGCCCCACCTCTTCTAGGGTCTGCGAGGCAAGTTTCCCAGCTCGCCGCATTCGCTCGATGGTATCCGCATCTTTGACCTCAGATCCGGTAAATGGTTGTGGCCCTTTTTTGCCAACATACTCGGGCCGGGCGATGGATGCCGGCACGCTTCGCATGGGGCTAACCCGTCCGGCAACTAAGGGAGTGGACTGAGTGGAACTCGACATGGAGGACAGTCTAGGTTCTTTCCAGTTGACCAGAGGAGAAGTCATGGCTTGGTACTACTGCTTGGAGCATCAGCTTGTGGAGCCAGAGTTGGGTTGTCCCAATTCTGAGCGCATGGGTCCTTATCAAACGGAGGCCGAGGCTGATGCGGCTCTCAAAACAGCGCACGACCGAAATGAAGCCTTTGATGGAGATGACGACTAGGTCTACGCTTTTTAGCTAAACAAACAACAAGGCCCGCACCACACGGTGCGGGCCTTGTTGACTAGTGCGTGGGTTACCTCTTGGCGGTGCGCTTTGCTGCAGTCTTGCGTACTGCCTTCTTGGCGGTGCGCTTTGCTGCGGTCTTGCGTACTGCTTTCTTGGCGGTGCGCTTTGCTGCGGTCTTGCGTACTGCCTTCTTGGCGGTGCGCTTTGCTGCGGTCTTGCGTACTGCCTTCTTGGCGGTGCGCTTTGCTGCGGTCTTGCGTACTGCTTTCTTGGCGGTGCGCTTTGCTGCGGTCTTGCGAACTGCCTTCTTGACGGTCCGCTTTGCTGCGGTGCGCTTTGCTGCGGTCTTGCGTACTGCCTTCTTGGCGGTGCGCTTTGCTGCGGTCTTGCGTACTGCCTTCTTAGCTACACGCTTTGCTGCAGTCTTGCGAACTGCCTTCTTAGCGGTTGCCTTCTTGACGGTGCGCTTTGCTGCGGTCTTGCGAACAGCCTTCTTGACTGTCTTCTTTGCTGCAGCTTTGCGGGCCGGAGCCTTCTTAGCTGCTTTCTTTGCGACTGCCACTGGTGCCTCCCGAATAATCGAACTTTGCATCCCTAGCAAAGTTCTTCAATGAAAACTTTGGCAGAGCATTGCACATTTCG
>CANJCG010000095.1 GCA_947472655.1 Actinomycetota bacterium | reverse complement strand
TTGTTATTTATCGGTCTAGATAGTTATAAGTAGTAGTCGTAGTAGGTCCTGTGGATTCTGGGGAAAAATACTGTTTATCGAGGTCAGTAGGCGTGGGGTCATCCACGGGGGGTGGGGAAATCCTGAGGGCGAGAAAGACAGAAATGTGGATAAAGAAGGAAACCAGTAACTTATCCACAGATGATAGGAATTTCATCCCCAAAGAGTAGGAGGAATATCCACGAGAAAAAAATAGTTGTACACAGGTTATACAAGTATGGGGACAAGGTGTAGATATAGGACATAAGCATCGAAGATCAGTATTCTTAGACGAAAACCCAACACATATCCACATCGCTATCCACAAGGCTTATCCACACCTGTGGGAAAGTTGTGATTAGTGGGACAACTGTGACATGTGATTCATTTAGTTGAGCGAGCTACATCACTCGTGGCTGAGATTTAATTCGGCTAGTGAGATCAGAAACCTGATTAAACAAACTCCGGCGCTCAGCCATAAGTTGGCGAATCTTTCGATCAGCATGCATAACTGTCGTGTGGTCTCGGCCACCAAATGCCTGGCCAATTTTTGGTAGCGAAAGATCTGTAAGTTCGCGACACAAATACATCGCAATCTGTCGGGCTGTCACCAGCACTCGGGAGCGGCTAGCTCCGCAAAGATCATCAACAGTGACACCAAAGTAGGTAGCGGTCGCGGCCATAATCTGAGCAGCAGTGATCTCAGGCCCAGCTTCTGAAGGGAAAAGATCCTTCAACACCACTTCAGTAATTGACATATCAACGGGTTGGCGATTCAGGGATGCAAAAGCGGTAACTCGAATAAGTGCGCCTTCTAATTCACGAATATTGCTCGATACCTTTGAAGCAATGTATTCCAGAACTTCGGGGGGTGCAACGAGGCGCTCTTGCACACTCTTCTTACGTAAAATTGCAATACGTGTTTCGAGATCGGGAGGTTGAACATCGGTGATCAATCCCCATTCGAAACGCGAACGCATCCGGTCCTCAAAATCCTGAAGAAGTTTCGGTGGCAGATCCGAAGTAATAACGATCTGTTTATTCGCGTTATGCAAAGTGTTAAACGTGTGGAAAAACTCTTCCTGCGTTTGGACTTTTCCGCTCAAGAACTGAATATCATCAACAAGAAGCACGTCAACATCACGGTATCGGCGCTGGAACGCAGCAGCCTTATCGTCTCGAATACTGTTAATAAATTCGTTGGTGAATTCCTCGGAAGATACGTAACGAACACGAGTGCCCTGATACAGGGTCCGTGTGTAATGACCGATGGCGTGCAAAAGGTGTGTCTTTCCCAGACCAGAACCGCCATAAATAAACAAGGGGTTGTAAGCGCGAGCTGGCTGCTCAGCCACGGCCACTGCTGCAGCATGGGCAAAGCGGTTACTTGAACCGATCACGAAAGTATCGAAGGTGTATTTGGCGTTGAGCCGGCCCTCTTCAAGACGGGTGCTTGGCGACCCAGCTCCGGGCCGATCATCTTGACGTGACTCCGTGAAGCTCTGTACTGCTGGTTCGTTTGGTGTCGGTAACTGGTGAGCGTAAGTGGCATCGGCCACATCATCAGTTGTTTCATCCAGGCCCGGATCGATCGTTGGATCAACGGTTACAGCTAAACGAATCTCTCTACCCATCGTGGCACTGAGCGCCTCAATGACCATTGGGCGAAGGCGAGTCTCAAGCACGTCTTTGGTGAATTCATTGGGAGCAGCCACAAGCGCGGTGTCTTCAACCAAACCAAGGGGGCGGGTAAGGGCGACAAAGGCCCGCTGCTGAGGTGTAAGAATTCCCTCGGCAAGAGTCGCCAAAACCTCGGGCCACACATCAGCGAGTTCTCGAGTCTCGTCCACGGTGCCCCCTTTCTCGGTGTCAGTACCGTGTCGCCCTGATTCTGCCAGTTGTCCACATGGATTTCCACAGGTGTGGAACCAGAGCAGGTGTAGAGGTGAGGACGATAGTAATAAAAAGCCCTTTTCAACAAGTTTTTCGGTAATTACCAATTTCTCCGCCACCCCAGTTTGACCCGGAGGGTGATCTATCCGTAATCTTTACCAGTTCTAAGGCACTCGGGCTTTGTTCGAGATCCCTAGCTTCCCAATTTTCCAACTTGCAGGAGTCCGATCATGAAGCGCACCTACCAGCCCAACAATCGTCGTCGCGCAAAGACGCACGGCTTTCGGTTGCGGATGCGTACGCGTGCGGGACGCGCAATTCTTGGAGCTCGCCGCACCAAGGGCCGCTCCCGCCTGTCTGCGTAATGCTTCCCGCGCCCAATAGGTTGCGCCGTTCAGCTGACTTCTCAGCAGCGGTGAGGCAGGGCGCTCGGGCCGGTCGACCAAATCTCGTTATTCACTGCGTTCTTCGTCATGCCCAAGAGCCACCTCGAGTGGGTCTGACGGTTGGCTCAGCTGTCGGAAATTCGGTTGTACGTCACCGCGTTAGTAGGCAGTTACGAGCACTCGTTCAGCCTTTGCTGGGGTCTATGCCACTTGGTACTCACATAGTTGTGCGCGCGCTGCCTGGGGCGGCAACCTGTGGAACAGCCGCGCTAGATATCGATCTTAAGAGTGGCTTGTCTGCGGCACTGAAAAAAGCTGAACATAAAAAGGCTTCCGAACAAGAACTCGCAATCCAAGAACGCGACCACCAGGTAAAGCGTTGAAAACATTGGGTTTTTGGGCCGTATTGCTCTGGAATAACACGGTGGGTGGAGCACTGAAGTGGTTCATGATTGGACTGATCCGGGCCTATCAAGTAACCCTGTCTCCATTTCTGATGCCGAGCTGCAGATTTTATCCGAGTTGCTCTGCGTACGCCTTAGCGAGCGTCAAAGAACACGGTGCCGTTAAGGGGTTTCTGTTGAGTTCTTGGCGGCTGATGCGATGCAATCCATGGAATGGCGGCGGGTTAGACCCCGTGCCTGATCATGGGCATTGGCGACCAGCCATACTTTGCGATGGGCGCCCACGTTTGCATGCGGCCGATGAGTCCAAGAACTAGAGGGAGATCATGTTCATCTTTGATTGGCTGAAAGACGGCGTTAGCTGGATTCTTGTCCAGTTCCATGGCCTTTTCAGTTTCTTCCTTGATGGCGACAGCGGGTGGACTTGGGCTTTTTCCATCGTCGGGCTCGTGGTAACAATTCGAATTGTCTTGATCCCGCTGTTTGTGAAGCAGATTAAGAGCCAAAGAAATCTCCAAATCATTCAGCCGCAGATGAAAGAGATTCAAAAGAAGTATGCCGGCGACCGCGAAAAGCAGTCGGCAGAAATGATGAAGCTCTATAAGGAAACGGGCACAAATCCCCTTGCTTCATGCTTACCTATTATCTTACAAGCACCAATTTTCTTTGCTTTGTTTAGTGTGTTGCAGGGCGTTGCGCAGTACAGCCTAACCGATAAAACCTATGTGGCGCCTGGTGTTTTTGCTTGGGACCAGTACGCGGAACTCACTGCATCAATGCACAACGCGGAAATTTTTGGTGTGCCTTTGTACGGCACGTTTATGGATGCCGACGGAACGCCAAATCCGATGGCAACTCGGATCCTCTGCATTATTTTGATTATTTTGATGACCGTTACGACCTTCCTGACTCAACGCCAATTGATTGTTAAGGGAAGCGCACCCGGTAACCCAATGGTCAAGCAGCAAAAGATTCTTTTGTATGTGTTCCCGGTAATGTTTATGGTCTCTGGCATCAATTTCCCTATTGGCGTCTTGATCTACTGGTTCACCACGAACCTGTGGTCGATGGGACAACAGTTCTACGTCATCCGAAATAATCCGCAACCCGGAACGCCGGCCTTTGAAGCCAAACAGCGACGCGACTCAAGTCGCGCCGGTAAGGATGCGGGAAGAACCATCACACTTGAAGCAACTGAAGCCGCCGACGTCGTCACCCCGCGAGTCCAGCCTAAGAAAACTTCGCGAAACCAACGCAAGCGTAAGTAGGAGAGTTCAATGACTGAAGTGTCAACGCAAAAGCGCACCCTGCTCGAACAAGAGGGCGACGCAGCTGCCGATTACCTTGAAGGTTTACTCGATATCGCAGATCTCGACGGAGACATCGATATCGATGTTGAAGGCAACCGAGCGATGGTGTCTATCGTTGAGGTGAAATCAGGTGATTTGTCGCATTTGGTAGGGGATAAAGGCGAGATCCTTGACTCACTCCAAGAGTTGACACGCTTGGCTGCTGCCCGCGAAACCGGCGAACGTTCACGCCTGATGCTTGATGTGGCGGGGTATCGCGCTCAACGTCGAACTGATCTTGTTGAACAAACCAAAGTGGCTGTCGCTGAAGCTGAGCGCACTGCGGCACCGGTGAGCATGCCCGCCATGACGCCATTTGAGCGCAAAATCGTGCACGACGCGGTAGCCGAAGCCGGCCTTGTCAGCGGTTCCGAAGGCGAAGAGCCAAACCGTCGCGTGGTCATTCGCGTCAGTTAATCGTTTCACGTGAAACGTCCCGACCTGCCAGCCTGGCTGGAACCACAAGGCGACCTCCTGCAAAAGTACGCCGATATTTTGGCCAGCGATGGAGTCGATCACGGCCTTATCGGGCCGCGGGAGGTTCGAAGACTTTGGTCGCGGCACCTGTTGAACTCAGCGGTTGTGGTTGACCCCGAGGTCAATCTGGTCCCGGCAGGCGCAACGGTGGCTGATGTTGGATCAGGGGCTGGACTACCTGGTCTGGTGTGGGCGTTAGCCCGGCCTGATCTGCAGGTAACCCTGATCGAACCGCTCTTGCGCCGGGCCACCTTCTTAAGTCAAGCCGTCGAAAACCTTGGCATGAGTGATCGCGTGACTGTGCTGCGCGGCCGGGGCGAGGAAGTCACAGCAGTGTGGGGAACCTTTGATGTTGTCACAGCCCGCGCAGTCGCACCCTTGAGCAAACTGTTGGGTTGGACGGTCCCCTTACTACGGCAGGGCGGGCGGTTGCTGGCCTTAAAGGGCCAATCGGTGGTAGGCGAAATTGAGTCTGCCGCACCTGAAATCGCACAGTACGGATTACGCAATGTTGAAATCATCCTGATTGGCAGTCCCTGGGTGGATCCAGCTACCACTGTGCTCAGTGCCACCCGGGGTGCGACACAATAGGCACATGCCACCGGCCGAATCCCCAAAAAGTGATGATCAAGCAGAAGACTCCGCTTTGGGATGGCCCGTTTCACGTGAAACATTGATCGAACCGTCGAAGGATCTTGGGTGGCCGCAGTGACGCGCGTCATCACCATTGCCAACCAAAAAGGTGGGGTCGGTAAGACCACAAGCGCCGTGAATATCGCGGCAGCCTTGGCGATGGCAGGTTCACGTGTCGTGGTTATTGATATGGATCCGCAAGGCAATGCCTCCACGGCAATGGGTGTGGACCATCGCGAGGGAGTTCCGGGTATCTATGAGGTGCTTATTGGTGATGCCGCGATAGCAGATGTGATTGCCGACTGCCCAGACATCC
>CANJCG010000094.1 GCA_947472655.1 Actinomycetota bacterium | reverse complement strand
TACACAGCACGCGACCCAATCGGTACCACTGCCTTGACCATGAGTGGGATGTTGGCGGCTTTGGTGGCTTTCTACGTCCTTTACACATCTAAGCGGGTGTGGCCTCGGCCAGAAGATCGTCTGGATGCCAATATTGAAGAAGCTGACCCGGAGTACGGTTTCTTTAGCCCACATTCATGGTGGCCGTTAGTGATCGGTGTATCCGTAATGTTCACGGTATTTGGACTGGTATTCGCTGTCTGGTTGATCGCACTTGGTGTCTTCGTTTTGATGATCGGTTTAGTTGGCTGGATGTTTGAGTACTACCGCGGAGAGTTCGCGCGCTAATTATCGCTACAACATTAGGACAGGCCCGATGCGAAAGCATCAGGCCTGTCTTTTTGTTTACGAACTCTCAGTAGAGAGATAGACCTATCACTTGCGAAATCCTTGTGCGATCTGACTTTGGGTGATCACTCCGATTGGGCCATTGACATCAAAAAGCCTCGTGATAGCAAGACCGATGCCTTGGTCGCTCACTTGTCCTTGTGTTTCAAGAAAAAACCACGGGCCTACTGGATTGGCAGCAAGGGTGACGTTGACATCGACGTTGATCAGCCCAACTCCAGCGTCAGGAGCGATTGCCTGCGATAGGGCTGAGCCGAAGTCAGCTATTGACAACAGTTGGCTTAATGCACACGACTGTTCATCCAGGACAACCGGAACACGAAGTTGCATCCACGCGTGTCCAGGCCCCGGGATTGACCAGTCACCTTGAGTGAATCGAGCTTCGATGGCATCACGATGGAAAATAATGGGTTCACTATGCCGGGGAGCGGATCCAGGCGATGTGTGTTCAGCGCCTACGAGTTCATGCACGATTGGGGGACCCAGATCAACAAGAGGAATGGGGCCAGAGCCACGGAGCAACACAGCTCGAGCCGATGCCACGGTGTGATCTCTGGTGCGAAGCTCTATTTCTAGATGAGTAACTCGGCGACTGACGTCACGACGGTTGACAACTGACGAGAGTGGTTCCAAAGGCACGGGCTTGATGAGGTCAATATTGACCCGGGCAACTTGCTCATCGGGTTGTAGAGCATCGGTAATTGCTATGCCGATCAAAGCCGAAGGAGGTCCACCGTGCATGGCGTCAGGCCGCCACGGGCCTGTGGTGAAGGCGGTGGGATGAAACCACTTACCTTGGCGGACAAAGAGTGCTTCTTGAGGCATCCGGGGAGGTTAGCAGCACCCAAGGAGCAGGTTGTGACTTTGAAGACTCTGTCCCCGCAAGGAGGAAAAAATCCTTAGATTCTGGTTGTCACGCACCATTTTAGATACCGTCGGATAATCACCCAGCATCAGGAGGCAGCCCGTGGCCAAGAACACGACAGTAGAACCGGCACCCATCACCATTGAGCAAGGTGAACAGTGCCCAGTAGCCCACCTCACGTGGACCGGTGCACCACGGCCTGCATTGTCTGGCCATGCCATGCTTGACGTGGCCCGTGAAGCCGGACCGATTGTCGATGTTCCCTTTCTCAACACTCACTTTTTTATGGTGACTGAGCACGAAACCGCACTTGAGGTGCTTCAGAACTCCACGCTCTTTCCGCAACCCTCGACTAACCTGGTCACGGGCGAACCAGTCAAGTACATCTTCATCCCGCAACAGCTCAACGGCCAGGAGCACATGCGGTGGCGCAGGCTGCTTGCTTCGTACTGGTCGCCAGGCAAGATTGATGCGCTTGATGAGCGAATTCGCGAGCATGCCCGAGACTTAACCGAAGGTCTGCTCGCCCGAGGGGAGTGCGACTTTGTCCAGGACTTCGCACTGAGATACCCGACGACGGTCTTTCTAGAAATGATGGGGCTGCCTGTCAACGAACTGGACGAGATGCTTGAGTGGGAAACGGCAATTCTGCACCCAGATAATCCGGATCCAGAAGCTGCACGTCTATCGGCTGAAGAATCACAAGGCAAAGTGATGAGCTACTTCGCCAAGATGATTATTGAGCGCCGTGCCATGGATCCAGCAGAGCGGCCTGTGGGAATCGCCTCAGCAGCGCTTGACTGGCAAATCGATGGCCGTCAGGTTACTGATGCAGAACTTTTGTCCTTCTATCTACTGATGTTTTTAGCTGGGCTGGATACCGTGACAGCAGAGTTGACCTATGGATTCATGCATCTCGCTAGTCATCCCGAAGATCGCCAACTTTTACTCGACGATCCAGGGATCGCACCAAAGGTGACTGAAGAATTCTTGAGGCTCTACCCGATCGTGAACGTTTCACGCGCAGTCACAGAAGACACGGTCATCGCAGGGTGCCCGGTGAAAGCAGGGTCGAGCGTGACGATCAGCCTGCCGAGTGCTGGACGAGACGAACGTCAGCATCACGACGCCCTTAATGCCGATTTCTACCGGGAGACCACCGCGCACCTCACCTTCGGTGCGGGGCCACATAGGTGCCTTGGTTCGCATCTAGCTCGTCACGAACTGACCATCGCGTACGAGGAATGGCACAAGATTATTCCTCACTACTGGGTCGCAGCCGGGCACGTTGCAACAGAGTCCACGGGCAGCATGATGGCGCTGAACTCTTTGCCATTGCAGTGGAAGGTGTAGAGAACCGCGAGGAACGCTCTTGGATGAGTCTTAGTTCCAAGTACAAGAAGAAGGCCCACTGCGATTGATGCAGTGGATGGACCTTCTTGATTGCAATAAACCGTTAGCGCTCGTCTTGTTGCATAGCGTTAGTCGGAGCCATTCCGGGATGGTGCAGAACGCCACCGTGGAAGTTTTCAATCTGGTCCGCATCTTCATAAGCATGAAGCGGAGCTTCGATTGCGGCTTCGTGTGCCACGTGGGCCTGGCCAGCGGCAATTTCTGCTGCTGATGGCAGTGGAACATTCTCGCCGTAGAAGAAGTGGCTGACCTTTGAACGAAGATTTTCGATCTGGTACCGCTTGTTCTTCACTCCATCGATGTCGGTCTTCTGCGGAGTAGGCAAAGGGGCAATATCGCTTTTGCTCGTGATAACTGCGAGTTGCTTCACCGACAACGGTTCATGGGCTTCGATGAACTCACCATGTGGCAGACGAAGGATGCGACCTGCTTCATAGCCGTGGAGCAATTTGGCATTGTCGCGACGCTGCAAACCTAAGCAAATGCGTCGAGTTAAGACGAACATGAGCGGTGGAATGATGAACAGTGAAATGCGCAGGAACCAAATAATCGAGTTAATCGACATGTTGAACGCTGCTGCGATGAGGTCGTTTCCGCCGCCAATGAACAACAAGAGGTAGAAGGTAAGAGCCATCACACCGAGGGCAGTTCGGGTTGGTGCGTTACGTGGACGGTCAAGAAGGTGATGCTCACGCTTGTCGCCAGTCACGAACTGTTCGATGAATGGGTAAGCGCCCAATAATGTGAAGAGCAAGCCAGGAATGATGACGGACGGAACCAACACATTCCACGACAATGTAAAGCCCGCAATTGTTGATTCAATGTTTGGCATCAAACGCAAAGCACCATCAAGCCAACCGATATACCAGTCAGGTTGGGATCCAGCGCTTACTTGATCAGGGGTGTATGGACCAAAGATCCAGATTGGGTTGATGCTTACTAAGCCGCCGACGAGGGCGATCACACCGAAGACAATGAAGAAGAAGCCGCCGGCTTTTGCAATATAAACAGGCAAAAGTGGGTAGCCCACTACGTTGTCATTGGTGCGGCCAGGCCCAGGGAATTGGGTGTGCTTTTGGGTGAACACCATCAGTAAGTGGAAGGTCACCAGCGCCAAGATCAAGCCTGGGATTAGCAAGATATGAATGGGGTAGAGCCGCGAGATGATGTCAGTACCTGGGAATTCGCCGCCAAAGAGCAGGAAGGCTCCCCAGGTGCCAATAACCGGTATCGACTGCACAATGCCGCGAATGATCTGAAGGCCAGTCCCTGACAAGAGGTCATCGGGAAGCGAGTATCCCGTAAATCCAGCGCCCAGCCCCATCGTGACAAGAACGACGCCCAGAATCCAGTTCAATTCACGTGGCTTACGGAAAGCGCCAGTGAAGAAGACGCGGAACATGTGCACCGTCATCGATGCGACGAAGATTAACGCTGACCAGTGGTGCATTTGACGGATCAATAAGCCGCCACGAATGTCGAAAGAGATGTCCAGCGTTGATGAGTAAGCCTCAGACATCTCAATGCCCTTGAGAGGCACGTACGAGCCGTCGTAAATCACCTCGACCATCGACGGCTTAAAGAACAGCGTCAGATATGTGCCCGTAAGAAGCACGACGATAAACGAGTACAGCGCAATTTCACCCAGCATGAATGACCAATGGTCAGGGAAGACTTTGCCCAAGTTGCGTGCCAGGAACTTGTTACTGCCGAGGCGCTGGTCTAGGTAGGTTGCTCCAGCTGCACCCGTGGTTTCGACAGGACTTGTTGTGCTCATCCGCGCTCCCAGAAACTTGGTCCGATTGGTTGGTTAAAGTCGTCCATAGCTACGAGGTAACCCTCGCTATCAACGCCGATAGGTAGTTGCGGCATATTGCGTGCTGCTGGTCCAAAGACCACGGCTCCAGCATTTGCCAAGTCGAAGGTTGATTGGTGGCATGGGCAAAGCAAGTGGTGAGTGCGCTGTTCATACAGGGCAATCGGGCAACCCACATGCGTGCAAATCTTTGAGTAAGCAACGATGCCTTGGTAATCCCAGCCGTCACCTTGTTGAGCCACGATCTCCTTTGGCTCCATGCGCACCAAGATGATTGCAGCCTTGCCACGGGCGTTGAGATTTCCGTCAACTTCTTGAACTTCCATCAAGTTGGCAGGCACAGCAGAAACAAGGCCGCCGATCGGCAGATCTTGAGGACGTATTGGCTGGTAGGTCTCATCGACCACAATCCGTTCACCCTTTTTCCAGAGGGTGTGCGAAAGAATTTCATCCGGAGTCAAGGTGCCGCTGACGGGTGAACTCCACAGGTCGCGAAGCAAGAAAATCAAAGGAACCGGGAAAAGCGCCATTGCGCCGATCAAGGTACGCCGAATGATTTTGTAGCGAGCAAAACCTGACTCGTCTTTGCCGCGCTCGTAATTTGCTGCAGCTTCAGCCGTAGCATCTTGCGGCGAAGTCATTTCGTGACGCATCTGCACAACTTCAACATCTGGCATGAGTTTCTTGGCCCACTGAATTGCACCGGTACCAATGAGCAGAATCGAAACACCACTTGTGAGACCAAGCATGATGGTCAGAAAGCCGACTTCACCGAACACCGGGATATAGACATTCGTGTCTTTGTCGATCGTGCAGAAAGCAATGATGAAGACCACGACCAAGACCATCGATAACAAGAACATCGTGGCAATCTGACGTTCGGCACGCTTGGCAGCTGCTGGATCGGTGTCACTTACCCGAAGCACGTGTGGAACATCGGCAACGGGTGAGTAACCAAGCTTTGCCAGCTCTGAGCCGTGCGGAGTGAGATCAGTCATCG
>CANJCG010000093.1 GCA_947472655.1 Actinomycetota bacterium | reverse complement strand
GGGTTCGTGATTATTTGGCCGCTGTGGTTGAAGAAGCCCGGTTGCGCGGATACACCGAAACCCTGCTTGGGCGCCGCCGCTACTTACCTGATCTGACTTCAGACAACCGCCAACGCCGTGAAATGGCTGAACGGATGGCCCTGAATGCCCCTATTCAGGGCACCGCGGCCGACATCATGAAGGTGGCGATGCTCAATGTGGGGAAAGAACTCGATGCCTCCCCACTGAAAAGCCGCATGTTGCTCCAAGTCCATGACGAACTTGTGCTGGAAATCGTGGCAGGCGAAGCCCAAGAGGTTGAGGCGTTGGTTCGTGAGGCTATGGCCGGGGCCGCCGATCTCAGCGTGCCCTTAGACGTTTCCGTAGGTTTGGGTGACTCGTGGGAGAGCGCAGCTCACTAGTAGGCCTCCTAATTCCGGACGCGCGGTCTAGGGGGGTTTTCCCTTGGCGTAGGCTTTGGAGGCTGCACAAACGTGCGGTTCACCTACTACTACCCATCGGACCTAACTCTTCATGACCATTTCTATGAATAAGCCAGCCCAAGTTGCAATTAACGATATTGGCTCGGCTGAAGACTTCCTCGCAGCAGTTGATGCAACCATCAAGTCATTTGAAGATGGTGACATCGTCGAAGGCACCATCGTCAAGGTAGATCGCGACGAGGTCCTCCTTGACATCGGTTACAAAACTGAAGGCGTGATTCCATCCCGCGAACTTTCAATCAAGCACGACGTCGACCCCAATGAGGTTGTCCGCGTTGGTGACGTTGTTGAAGCACTCGTCTTGACCAAGGAAGACAAAGAAGGTCGTCTTATCTTGTCCAAGAAGCGCGCACAGTACGAACGCGCATGGGGCACCATTGAAAAGGTTAAAGAAGAAGATGGCATGGTCGAAGGTATGGTGATTGAGGTCGTCAAGGGCGGACTCATCATCGACATTGGCCTCCGTGGATTCCTCCCCGCATCACTTGTTGAAATGCGTCGCGTACGCGACCTACAGCCATACGTTGGCAAGGTTCTCGAAGCCAAGATCATCGAACTCGACAAGAATCGCAACAACGTTGTGCTTTCACGCCGTGCTTATCTCGAGCAGACTCAAAGCGCCGTTCGCCAAGGTTTCTTGACCGAACTTGTCAAAGGTCAGATTCGCTCAGGCGTGGTCTCGTCAATCGTTAACTTTGGTGCATTCGTTGACCTTGGTGGCGTAGACGGTCTCGTTCACGTTTCCGAACTTTCTTGGAAGCACATCGATCACCCATCAGAGGTTGTCGAAGTTGGCCAGGAAGTTACCGTTGAGGTTCTTGACGTCGACATGGATCGCGAGCGCGTTTCCTTGTCACTCAAGGCAACTCAAGAAGATCCTTGGCAGCACTTCGCACGCACCCATGCAATTAGCCAGGTCGTGCCAGGCAAGGTCACCAAGCTTGTTCCGTTCGGTGCATTCGTGCGCGTTGAAGAAGGTATTGAAGGCCTTGTTCACATCTCCGAACTCGCAGAACGTCACATCGAACTGCCTGAGCAGATCGTTCAGGTGAACGACGACATCTTCGTTAAGGTCATCGACATTGACCTCGAGCGCCGCCGCATCTCGCTTTCCCTCAAGCAGGCAAACGACAACAGTGACGCTCAGGCAGTTGAAGAGTTCGATCCATATCTCTACGGCATGGCTCCAGCCTTTGATGACGCTGGCAACTACGTGGGCCCTGAAGGCTTTGATCCTGAGACTGGCGAATGGAAGGCCACGTTCGAAGATCAGCGGTCAGCTTGGGAACGCGAATACGCAGATGCTCATGCCCGCTGGGAAGCCCACCGCAAGCAGGTTGGTGAAGCGCAGGCAGCAGATCAGGCAGCCGCTTTGGAATCAGGCGACAATGTGTCAAATTACTCAAGTGAGTCATCCGAAGCAGAAGGGTCACTCGCAACAGACGAGGCTCTTCAAGCGCTTCGCGACAAGCTTGCTGGCGAGTAGTTCGCATAATCATGAAGAAGAGGGGCAGCTGTTGCTGCCCCTCTTCTGTATTTTCCCGATAGGTTTATCTCGTGTTACGAGTAGGCCTTACAGGCGGCATAGGTTCCGGTAAATCCACGATCGCAGCGATGTTCAAGGCGCATGGCGCTCACATCATCGATGCAGATCAAATCGCGCGAGACATTGTGTTGCCTGGAGCCGCGGCAATTGATGACCTCGTTGCTGCCTTTGGCCCGACGATCAAGGCGGAGGACGGGAGTTTGGTGCGACCAGAACTGGCTCGGATCGCCTTTCAAACCCCTGAATTAACTCAGCAGATGAATGACATCATGTTCCCTCGCATTGTGGAGGAGACCAATCTTCGCTTTGCTGCAGCAGAAGCAGCTGGTCATGCAATCGTCATCTATGACATCCCGTTGCTCACCGAAATGGGTACAGATCTTGTTTCGATGGCGATTGTGGTGGATGTTCCAGTAGAAACCCAAGTTGCGCGCGCCGTTGCACGAGGGCTCCCAGAAGATGATGTTCGCCGCCGGATCGCTGTTCAACAGAGCCGTGAAGAGCGCTGCGCCATCGCTGATTTCATCATAGATAACTCGGGGAATCTTGAAGAATCTCAAAGCCAGGTCGATCGAATCTGGACTTCTTTGATGCCTGCTTAGCAACTTGAGATAGGTAACGTACGGTGGGTATATGACGCGGCCGGTTACTGATCTGCATCGCCGCGTCGCTCCCTTCACAGTCAGGGCGCCATACGAACCTGCGGGTGACCAGCCGGCGGCAATCGCCGAACTTACGCGGCGCATTTTGGCGGGGGAGAAGCACAATGTTTTGCTTGGAGCCACAGGCACAGGTAAGAGCGCGACTACTGCTTGGTTGGTAGAGAAATTACAACGCCCTACGTTGATTATGGTTCCCAATAAAACTTTGGCGGCCCAATTAGCAACTGAGTTCCGTGAACTCATGCCGGATAATGCCGTGGAGTATTTCGTCTCCTATTACGACTATTACCAACCCGAGGCATACATACCCCAGAGCGATACGTTCATTGAAAAGGACTCTTCTATAAATGAAGAGGTTGAACGGTTGCGGCACTCCGCAACAAACAGTTTGCTCACACGTCGTGATGTCATTGTTGTCGCAACTGTGTCAGCCATCTACGGTCTTGGAACACCACAGGAGTATGTAGACCGGATGGTGCGCCTGCGTGTTGGCGAGACGACCGAGCGTGACAAGTTGCTTCGCATGTTTGTGGATATTCAATACACGCGTAATGACATTTCGTTTACGCGTGGCACATTTCGGGTGCGCGGCGACACGGTTGAGGTTTTTCCTGTTTACGAACATAATCCTGTGCGTATCGAAATGTTCGGTGATGAAATCGAGCGTCTCCTCACTTTGCATCCGGTCACCGGGGAAATCCTGAGTGATGAGACAGAAATGCACGTTTTCCCGGCGTCACACTATGTGGCCGGTCCCGAGCGGATGGAACGCGCTATCGCCGGGATCGAGGCGGAACTTGAAATGCGACTTGCTGAGTTCGAAACTCAAGGGAAATTGTTAGAAGCCCAGCGGCTGCGTATGCGAACGACGTATGACCTGGAGATGATGCGTCAGGTGGGTATGTGTGCAGGAATCGAAAACTATTCGCTACATATCGACGGTCGTGAACCAGGCAGCCCACCGAATTGTCTTCTTGACTATTTT
The DNA here is from genome assembly GCA_947472655.1 of Actinomycetota bacterium. Classification (GTDB taxonomy): domain Bacteria; phylum Actinomycetota; class Actinomycetes; order S36-B12; family S36-B12; genus UBA11398. The sequence continues at coordinate 1,940 of CANJCG010000093.1, read as the reverse complement.
CCTGACGACTTTCTCTTGGTGATTGACGAATCCCACGTAGCCGTTCCCCAGATCGGTGCGATGTTCGAGGGAGATGCCAGCCGTAAGCGCACCTTGGTTGAACACGGCTTCCGTCTTCCTTCGGCCATGGACAACAGGCCGCTGCGATGGTCTGAGTTTGAAGAACGTGTCGGTCAACGGGTGTATCTGTCAGCAACCCCAGGGCCTTATGAATTAGCTGCTGCTCAGGGTGAAGTGGTGCAGCAGGTCATCCGCCCGACTGGGCTCGTGGACCCTGAGATTGTTTTGAAGCCGACCGAGGGCCAAATAGATGACCTCATGGATGAGATCAAGGCTCGGGCAGCGAGAGACGAGCGAGTGCTCGTAACCACACTCACCAAGCGCATGTCAGAGGACCTGACGGACTATTTACTTGAGCATGGAATTCGCGTTCAATATTTGCACTCAGAAGTAGACACTTTGCGGCGAGTGGAGTTACTTCGTGAATTACGCATGGGTGTTTTCGATGTGCTGATTGGTATTAACTTGCTGCGAGAAGGACTTGACCTTCCTGAAGTCTCGTTAGTCGCAATCCTAGACGCAGATAAGGAAGGCTTCCTGCGTTCTGAACGGTCACTCATTCAGACCATTGGTCGGGCAGCGCGCAACGTTTCAGGGCAGGTCCACATGTATGCCGACAAGATCACCCCATCTATGCGTAATGCCATCGACGAAACCACCAGGCGACGTGATATTCAAATTGCCTACAACAAGGAGCGCGGGCTGGATCCTCAACCGCTGCGTAAAAAGATTGCGGATATCACCGATCTCTTGGCTCGTGAGGATGCGGATACTGCCGCTTTAGTTGAGCAAGTGAATTCTACGAAGAGCACACGACGGATACCTGCGCATCAGAGTGATTTGATCCAGTTGATAGATGATCTCACCGCGCAAATGCATTTGGCTGCTACTGAACTACAATTTGAGTTAGCAGCGCGGTTGCGTGATGAAGTTCGGGATCTCAAGAAGGAGTTACGCGGAATGCAAGAGGCGACTGGGCGATGAATGTTCCGCTCTGGCTCTGGTGGGCCACAATCGGTGGCTTTGCTGTCATTCTTTTCATTGACTTTGTTATTGTTGATAGCCGTCCACACGCTTTTTCCACGAAAGAAGCTGGCGTGTGGGTTGGCGTCTACATGGCACTCGCGGCACTCTTTGCAATCTTCATTTCATTGTATTTTGGTTGGACTTATGGTGGCCAATTCGTCGCTGGTTACTTAACCGAGTATTCGCTCAGTGTGGACAATCTCTTCGTTTTTCTGGTTCTCATGACTTCATTCGCTGTTCCCTCTGTTCTCCAACACAGAGTGTTACTCGTTGGCGTAGTCATTGCATTGGTATTACGTGCAATCTTAATTCTGATCGGTGCTGAGCTCATCGCACGTTTTGCCGCTATCTTTTATCTTTTCGGAGCCTTTCTATTCTTCACTGCTTGGAAGGTTTGGACTTCTAAGGATGAAGACCCGGACCCGCAAGGTAATGGGCTCGTGCGTTTTGTTTCCAAACGATTCGCTGTGTCACCACATTACGACGGCAACAAGTTATCTACTCGCGTCGCAGGTAAATGGATGTTAACTCCGATGGCCTTGGTGATGCTTGCCATCGGCACTACTGACATCCTGTTCGCCCTTGACAGCATTCCCGCTGTATTTGGCATCACGAAGATCGCATTCATAGTTTTCGCCGCTAACGCATTCGCGTTGATGGGGCTTAGGCAGCTGTATTTCCTACTCCAAGGCCTTATGGAACGATTGCGGTTGCTGAACTATGGGCTTGCAATCATTTTGGCGTTCATTGGTGTCAAACTTATTCTTGAAGCTATTCACGAAACAACATCGATCAACGTTCCTGCCATACCAATTTGGCTGTCGTTGAGTGTCATTATTGGCGTTCTTACAGTT
>CANJCG010000092.1 GCA_947472655.1 Actinomycetota bacterium | reverse complement strand
TATTTAATGGAAAGACTTGACAATTAACTTAGGCAACCCTAACTTATCTCCACCAAGCAAGGTAAGGCTTCCCTAAGGAGCGAGATGTTTAGTAATTTCCTGATCGGCCTACGCGAAGGCATCGAGGCCGCGTTGATCGTGTCGATTTTGGTTGCCTACGTCGTCAAACTAGGTCAGCAACATCTTCTCCCTCGGCTCTGGGCAGGAGTCGGGTTGGCCATTGCCCTATCAGTGGGATTTGCTGCCCTGCTTGCCATCACGAGCAATGAACTCTCTGAACGTGCCGAGCAAATTTTTGCAGGCACCACAAGCATTGCTGCTGTTGCACTGATTACTTGGATGCTTTTCTGGATGGCAAAGCGTGCGCGCTTCATCAAAGGTCAACTTCAAGGCGAAGTAGATGCGGCGCTCAACAAAGGTAGTTGGGGTCTTGCAATTATCGCGTTCGTCGCAGTGATTCGAGAAGGACTCGAAACCGCACTGTTCCTTTACGCAGGAATTTCCTCCAATGGCGGAACTAGCGAGCCAGTTATTGGCGCACTTCTTGGGCTTGTCACTGCAGTGATTATTGGTGTCATCATTTATCGCGGTGCTGTAAGTCTGGACCTTGGGAAACTCTTCCGATGGACTGGCTTCGCACTCATCATCGTCGCAGCTGGCCTGCTTGCCTATGCAGTACATGAATTTCAAGAAGCTGGATTGCTCCCGGGCGAAGACAACGTCGCTTTCGACATCAGCTCAACTATTCCACCTGAGAGTTGGTACGGCTCACTACTTAAGGGCGTCTTTAGTTTCCGCCCAGTAACCACCTGGCTAGAAATTGTTGTGTGGTGGGCATACTCGGTGCCAGTGCTCGTGCTGTTCTTGAAGAAAACTAAGCGGCCGGCAGCACAGAAGCAAACGGAACCACAGAAGCAACCGGCATAGCTAACGGAATTGCTGTTGATGTTGGGCAACCAACTCCTGAAGGACTAGGTGTTGGTGAGGCCTTCTTAGCTGCAACTGTTGCATCATCAACAACTGCGACAAAACCACTACCAACAACAACATCAACAACCCGTTTGCTTCGACCATCAGGGATGAGCACTGCTCCTGGGAAGTAGTAGGCGAGCAACTGCGCTGCGGCTTTACCCGTTGGCCCGTAACGCAATTCGCCAGTTCCTTGTACCTGTCGGTTCCCGACAGCATTGCCTACATTTCTGATATTGAAACCACGCGCTCGAAGAACTTCCGCTGTAGAACCGGCAAGCCCTGGTGTTTTTGTTGCGTTGTAAACATTGACTCGCACCAGCGAAACAGCTGGGAGGAATTCAGCCGGTGACACCATCACTGTTACACATGGTGACGGATTTGGAGTCGGCGCAACAGCATCTGGTTCATTACTGCCACTGAACATTTTTACAATTCCGATCACCAAACCGACGACCAAAACAACTGCAGCAATAATTGCCACGACGACATGCCACATTGGCCGACGTCGGCGATAGCGGCGCGGCGCGATCCGCACAACACCTTCACGCATCCCGCTCATGAGTCCTCCTGCAAACGTTGCTCTGCCATGAAATCGCGCACTAGATTGCCACACTCGTCTTCGAGTAATCCAGCTATGACCTCAGGTCGGTGGTTCATCCGCTTATCTCGCGGTAAATCCCAATGCGAGCCACAGGCTCCATATTCTTCATTCCAGGCACCAAAAACAATTCGATCAATGCGCGAAAGTACAGCTGCACCCGCACACATTGGACATGGCTCAAGAGTCACAACCAGAGTGCATCCAGAAAGCCGCCATTGCCCGCGCAAGGCTGCAGCCTCTCGCAATACCAGCACTTCAGCGTGCGCAGTTGGGTCTTGTAGAGCTTCGCGCTGATTCACCGCCCCAGCGATCACTTCGCCCGACTCATCTAAAACGAGAGCGGCAATTGGCAGGTCACCCGTAAGTGGCCCCATTTTCGCGATGTCTATGGCTTGTTGCATTGCTCGAAGGTACGAACTGCGCTCAAGATCCACTTGTTGAGGATAGAGGGATTGCGGGTTTAGTGGGAATTTTGTGACTGGCGACGGTCCAGATATCCGCCAGCCAGTGCTGAGATAACACCCATCGCCACGATAAGCAGCCAGCCGCCAACATCACCCAAGCCCGAAATGTTTGGCGGATTATCCGGGCACATTCCTAAACCGCACTCTGGGATCGTGCTCACCGCAATCAGCACAACATCCAAGAAGATCCAAATAACCACTGCATAGGTCAATGCTCTGAAACGGCCGGGTGCATTACAAACACCTTGATCACCGCTCATGAAGGGCGTGTTCCACAACAGCATGACGGCGCACCCGATCACACCAACGGCAAATGTTACAAACGCCCAGGTATACAGATGTAAACCAAACACTGCTGGTCCGTAGCCCGGATCTGCAGGATCTGCAATGTGCAAAAGGATCTGCCTAATACTTCCGGCCCCTCCCGCACAGGCAGCCAAAATGCTGATGGCGTAGTTACGTGCTTTGAAACCCCACAGTAAATTCAGTGCTGGTCCTACGGCCAGGCCAATCATCCCCGAGCGCTGAATCAGGCACAGCGGGCACGGCTGCTCACCGACTCCAAACTGTAGATGTAAGGATCCCGCCAGCACACCAAGTAAGGCAAGGAGTGCAAGCACGTTGACCCATCGCGCAGCAGCTATCTGTCGTTCAACTGAAAAGTTCATGGCTACCGCTCACCTAGAAATTCAATGGGATCGGGTCGGTTATGTGGGCCTTGAGAAGGATCACTGTGACCACCAATGTGAGGATCGCTAACCCTGGTGTCCACCGCCATTTTTTGAATATCCCGTAGAACACGGCTATCCACAGCACAAACATCAAAAGCATCACGTGTTCACAGTATCGAAACGAAAAAGAAGAGCGATGTAACAACGCGAACATTTCGCATCCATGCCCATCACTTGCGCCTACTGAAGCGCTGAAAGTCTGGGATTAACTACGAACGAGTCGCGCTATAGCAGCGGTCACTTCATGCAACTTCGCATCCATATCAACTGTGTCATCACCCATGGCACTCATAACGCACTCGGAGAGATGACCTTCCAGCATCAGGATCGCAACAGACTGCAAAGCCTTGGTGACTGCAGAGATCTGCGTCAGCACATCCATGCATTGCTCATCTTCGTCAACCATTCGGTGCAGGCCACGTATTTGACCTTCGATTCGACGTAGCCGAACGAGAACAGCAGCGTTGCTCTGGGCTTCCTTGCTGTGGGTTGCATCAGTCATGGCGACCTCCTTGGCGTCATTCTAGTACCCACTGGGGGTATCTAGACACCCACGAGGCTCCGGCCAATCCGTGTTACTCGATAACGACTGGTCGCGCTCCCACACCCCATACGACGTAGTTCCACATCCAGTTGGCAACAACGCTCACCCGGTTGCGGCCACCCGCAAGGTAAAACACATGTAGTCCAAGCCAAGCAAGCCAGGCCGTGGTGCCGTGTAAGTGCAAGCCTTTGGCCTCAACCACTGCCCGTCGGCGTCCGATCGTGGCCATTTGGCCTTTGTCCTTGTAAACGAAATCCACAAGTGGCTTTCCTGCTGCCTTCGCTTTGATCTGCTTACCCACGTGAATACCCATTTGCATTGCAACTGGCGCGATCATTGGCAGCGCTCGGCCATCTGAACCTTCAAGTGCTGCCGCATCGCCGATGATCCATACGCCTTCGGTTAATTCCAAACTCGCATTGACGCGTAATCGATTTGCTCGGTCGGCTAGCCCCAGAGTTGCCCACTGCTCGTGTCCTGCAACACCAGCCGCCCAAACAATAGTTCCGGCGCCTAACACCTCACCTGATTTCAAGTGCACATCCGTTGGGTACATACGGTCAACAGCCGCATCAACCATGACCCGGGCGCCAAGATCTTCTAACTCACTTTTTGCGTGTGCACTAGATTTCTCAGAGAACATTGGAAGCAAGCGTGGTCCTGCTTCAACCAATGTGACAGAAGCTAAATCTGCAAGATCTGGGAACTCGCGTTTCATTGATCGCTGAAGTTCAGCAACCGCGCCCGTTACCTCAACACCAGTTGGGCCACCACCCACCACCACAACACGTAGGTGTTCTTTCGGACGATGCCCGTTTTCAATCTCTTCATAAGCGTTAAGTAGCCGATTACGAATCTCTCGGGCTTGTGTCATTGTCTTCATTTGCAATGCAAACTCTTCAACACCAGGAACACCAAAGGTCGTACCGGTACTGCCCGTAGCCAGTACCAACTCATCAAATGGCAAAACTGCACCATCTTCAAGGCGAAGATTTTTGCGTTCCGTATCAATTCGCACGACATCACCACGTCGAAAATCCACACCAGGTATTGCGCCACGGATCGAGTAAGCGATGTCATCTTCAGAAAGACCACCGGTTGCTACTTGATAGAGCAACGGCGAGAAGAGCTGATATGGATTACGGTCAATAAGCGTCACGTGAATACCCGCAGTCTTTGCTAACTCACGTGCAGCACGCAAGCCGCCGAAACCACTACCCACGATTATTACCTTGCGATCACCTTCGCGGGCTTCATTCATTTTAGACAACCTAATTTGTGATGAACGGGAACGGTTATGCAGTCTCAGGAACGGTGTTGCTGAGTCGCGTCATTTGCTCGGATGAAAGTTTCAGAGTTGCAGACTTCACGATTGAGTCAGCTGTTGCTGGACGGGTTGCGCCAGGAATATTGATGACAACTGGCGAAAGCTGAGACAACCAAGCCAGCGCAACTTCTTGAGCAGTTGCACCAATTTCATTACCTACTTCAGCAAAGTCGACATAGCGCGAACCGACTTCAGCATGCTGCGAAGCCCCACCCAGCGGTGACCAAGGCAAGTAGGCAAGACCTAATTCAGTGCAACGCTGCATCGCAATGGAGTTAGCTCGGAATTTAGGTGAGTACTGATTCTGCACAGAAACCACACCGCCATCATTTGGCCCACCAAGGATGTCTATCGCCATATCGATCTGCACGTCATCTGCATTAGAGAGTCCGATGCGCTTCACTAAGCCGGCTTCTTTGAGTGCAAGAAGCGCATGCATCTGATCGGCATAAGGAAGTGAAGGATCTGGCCTGTGATGCTGGTACAGCTCAATTTGTGAGACCCCCAAACACGTGAGGCTCTTCTCACACGCCGCGCGCAGTGCAGCCGCACTTGAATCTGAGCCGTAAGAGCCACCGGATCCGCGCGTAATGCCGCCCTTGGTGGCAACCAGAACATCGGCGAGGTTCGCTGCGCCCGTGTAGGTGCGAAGCGCCTCTGCAACGAGGGTCTCGTTATGGCCCACAGTCGACGAAGAAGGAGCGTAAATATTTGCCGTGTCGATCATGGTCACGCCCAGATCAAGTGCCCGGTGAAGGGTGGCAATCATCCCGTCGCGGTCATCCAGCTTGGCTGGAAAAGACATCGGCATGCAGCCAATACCAACGGAGGAAACAGTCAAATCACCAATGCGTCGGGTAGGTAGCGTCATAGTCAAAGTCTAGTGGCCCAATTGAGCGACCTCTCGCCATTAAGGCCCCATTCAACGGTGTTATCTAGTTCAACGATTCCGCAGCGACCATCCAGGCAGATTCAAGCTCATCCCTTTTGACTGACAACTCTTT
>CANJCG010000091.1 GCA_947472655.1 Actinomycetota bacterium | reverse complement strand
CACGAATCGCTTTGCGGTTGGAAGCTGCGCAGCTGCTGGAACCCCACTGAACTTGCACCGCTGAGAGTTAGTGACCCCAGCAGCTGTCACAAAAGCGGGATCAACGTTAGCGAGACCCATGAAACATTGAGCTGTGGTGTTTGCTGAGGCAAGAGTCGTGGCGATCTTGGCACCTTCAGGGAAGTACGTGCTGACGTAGACAAGATCAGGGGTAGTAGCTAATGCTGCTTTCACTGATGCCGAGTAATCTACTTGTCCTTCAGTGATTGGCGTTGTCGTCACAGAAATTCCGGCTGCTGTGAGTGCAGTACGCGTGCGATCTGCCATGCCTTGGGTGTAGTCAGAAGGATCAACGAGCATCGCAACCTTCTTCACCTTCTGCCCGGTGATGTAAGCAACTTCAACTGGAGAAATCTGGCTGTTCTTGGGCTGGATAGTGACACCCATGCCGGTGGTCTGATCAGTTGAAGTCATCTGCACAGGTGTGATGCCAGCAGCGATGTACTTCGGAAGGTTAATGAGTCCTACGGATGAGTTATAAGGACCAACTACCGCAACTGCACCTGCTTTTTGTGCTGCAGTAACCATGCTGAGAGCCAAAGTTGGATCAGCCTTGTCATCAAGCTTGATCAAGGTGATCTTGCGACCCTTAATGCCACCACTTGCATTAATTTGGTCAACTGCCAGCTGCACACCGCGGGCCATGTCGATGCCATTGGAAGCTTGGGTTCCGGTGAGTGGCGCCTCAACGGCGATCACAAGCGGGGCGGGAGCGGCTTGAGCTGCCGAAATCGCGACGGTAGAGACACCGGCGCTCAGCGTGAGCACGCAAGCGAGCGTCGAGGCGGCAAAACGAGGAGATACTCGGGTAGCCAAAGTCATAGGAGGATCGTAATAGTCCGGGATTACGAGGCAACGCGGGGCTAGCGGGCGGCTATCGCCTGTTCATATAGCCGGCCAGCTCGATAGCTGGAGCGTACGAGGGGACCGCTGAGCACTCCGGCAAAGCCAATTTTGGTCGCGGTGGCGGCTAAAGCCAAAAATTCATCCGGGTGTACCCAGCGCTCCACTGGATGGTGGCGATTCGTAGGCCGCAGGTACTGAGTGATGGTGATCAATTCACAGCCGGCATCGAACAGGTCTTGAAGTGCCTGCTCAACTTCGGCAATCTCTTCACCCAGACCAAGGATCAGGTTGCTCTTGGTCACCATGTTTGCGGCGCGAGCCTGCTCGATGACATTCAAACTGCGGTCATAGTCAAAGGCTGGGCGAATTCGCTTAAAAATTCGAGGGACTGTCTCTAGGTTGTGTGCAAGCACTTCAGGGTTTGCTTGGAAGACTTCTGCGAGAAGTTCAGGCTTGCCGCTGAAATCTGGAATCAAGACTTCAACCTTGGTTAAAGGATTCAGTTCGCGAATCTTTCGGATGGTCTCAGCCCAAAGCCAAGCACCTTCATCATCAAGGTCATCGCGGGTTACACCAGTGACCGTGGCATACCGCAGTTGCATTGTTTGGACAGATTCAGCGACTCGGCGAGGCTCATCGCGATCAAGGGGTCCAGGCTTTCCGGTATCAATCTGGCAAAAGTCGCATCTACGAGTGCATTGTTCGCCGCCAATCAAAAATGTGGCTTCACGATCTTCCCAGCACTCGTAAATATTTGGACAGCCCGCTTCTTGGCAGACTGTGTGTAGTCCCTCAGATTTCACAAGTTCGCGAATTTGCAAGTATTCCGGCCCAGTTCGCAACTTCGTGCGGATCCAACTCGGCTTGCGCTCAATGGGGGTCTGGGCGTTTCGTGCTTCGATGCGAAGCATGCGTTTACCTTCAGGTGTCACTCCACCGTAAACGGAATCAAGGCTCATGCGCTTGCCTCAGGATGCACCATGTGAATATTTCTTTCAACAAAGGGGAGAACTTCTAGGACGCTGACATCGCGTCCGAGTTCCAAGCTAAGTGACGTGACTTCAGCATCCTTAATTCCGCACGGCACGATTCGATCAAACCAAGCCATATCGCAATTGCAGTTTAAGGCGAACCCATGCATCGTGACGCCTTCAGCGACCCGCACGCCGATGGCTGCGATCTTTCTGTCGGGGCCACGACTGTCAGCAGGAACCCAGACTCCACTGCGTCCTTTTATTTGCGCAGTTGGCACATCGAGATCAGCACATACAGCAATAAGCATTCTTTCAAGTCTACGTACATGTGCGATCACGTCTAGGCGACCAACAAGTTTCACGATTGGGTAGCCAACGATCTGTCCTGGTCCATGCCACGTGATTTTTCCGCCGCGGTCCACATCGACAACGGGAGTGCCATCAAAAGGTCGTTCGAAGATTTCCGTGCGTCGGCCTGCTGTGTACACCGATAGATGTTCAAGGAGCAAAACTGTATCCGGGCTAGAACCAGCAACCACACCTGCGTGAATTTCTCGCTGCAATTGCCACGTGGGAACGTAATCAACCGCTTCTGCGCCAAAACCTAGGCGCTGAACGTTTAATTGGGTTGTTTCCACAAGGCTCATCGTAAGTGAAGCAATTCCAGGGCGCGCTGTGCGGCCCGCCGGCCACTCACCATTGCTCCTTGAATTGAGCCGCTGTCTCGATGGTCACCTGCGACCAGTACCTGCTCGATTTCAATTGGTGACTGAAACTGGAACGGTGGCGGCATCGCAGGTAAGGCGTACGCAATGGGATAGACCCCAACCTGTTGCCAGCCTTTTGTAGACACCCCATATAGGCGGGCTAGGTGGTCTCGGACACCTTGCGCAGCCTGCGTTGAAACATCGAGACCAAGTGTCGATGAAGACACCAGGACCTGTCCAGGGTTGGCGTAGTTAGCAACTGCGGATGTCAACACAACTGTGTTGATGACGGGTCCGTTTTGATTGCCATCTACGATCAAGAGTGCGTCTCCAAAGGCGAGTGCCGCTGGCGCGGTATCTGCGAGGTGGTACCACGTTGTTACGGAACGCCCAGCTGGCGCGATCACTCCGGGGACCAGTTTCTGCGCGGTTAGTGGGTCTGTCGCAACGATCACGAGCTTGGCTGTCACGCGACCATCATTAACAGTGGTGACGGACTTTTTGTTGACCTTGGCAACAGCGCAATTCAAGCGAACTGTTCCGCTTGGTAGGGCCCGATGAAGCTGTTCGGGGATCGCTTGCATTCCTGCTGAAGGTAATGAGGGCGTGCCGCGAACAAAAGAGCGAAGAACTAAATCCATGAAGCGCCGTGAGGTAAGAAGTTCTTGTTCAAGAAATACGCCGGTGAGGAAAGGGCGAATAACTTGTTCCAGTAATAAGGAATCGATGCCGATTTTTTTTAAAGCTTCGAGGGAAGACATGTCGGGCCGCTGTTCAAGCTCAGTGATTGGTGCACGAGCCGACGAAATCGCATATCGAGCAAATTTGGCTTTGGAAAGCGGCGATCCCGTCGCTAAACCAAGGCCTCCCAAACTGAGTATCAAATTCCTTCGAGGATCACCTAGGCGAGCGAGTCTGTTTGGCCCAAGCCGCACACCGATACCTGGAGTTAGCGGATGTAAATCAAGCGCCTCGTGGTCCAAGACTCGTGCCGCTTCTGGATATGAAGGGTTATAGACCTGAAAGCCGTGATCCATCGTGATGCCATCGATGTGATCACTGTGGACGCGCCCACCAACGTGATCGCTTGCCTCGAGAACTTCAACGTTGACGCCATGAATGCTGAGGTGGCGCGCAGCGGCCAACCCCGTAAGCCCGGCTCCGACAACAACAACATCGGCGCTCAATGTGTCTGCCAGGCCGTTCGGATCGCGTCTTCGATTGTTGGGTCTTGCCAAGTGAATCCGCACGATTCAAGAACACGTGGAAGTACTCGAGTGCTGCCAAGTACCTCTGACGAAAATTCACCAAGAGCGATATTCAAGGCTATTGCTGGGACAGGAAGCAGCGTAGGGCGTCTCATAACCTTGCCCATAATCTTGGTAATTTCAGCATTTGTCTGTGGGGTCGGTCCCGTGATGTTCACTGCTCCACTGACTGATTCATGTGTCAGACAGTAAGAAAGGGCGTTTACTTCATCGCGCAAGGAAACCCAAGACCAGTACTGCTTGCCGGAACCAAGTTTTCCGCCGACTCCGAGGTTAAACAGGGGAAACATCCGGGCCCATGCGCCGCCATCCTTGGCAACAACCAAGCCAGTTCGAGCGTGGACTACGCGAATGCCAGCTTCATGCGCAGGTGTAGTGGCGGCTTCCCAAGCTTGAACGACATCAGCGAGAAATCCAGTGCCGGCAGGGGCGCCTTCGTCAACTGCACGATCGGCTGTATCTCCGTACCAGCCGATAGCTGATCCGCTCACCAAAACGCGTGGTTTTGGATCAAGTTGAGTCAAGGCGCGCACAATGGTGTTGGTGCCGTTGACTCGACTATCGAGAATCTCTTTTTTATAAGCATCGCTCCAGCGGTGATCGCCAACTCCTGCTCCGGCGAGGTGGATAACCCCTTCGACCCCTTGCAATGCTTCGAGATCGACAGTTCCGGATGCTGGGTCCCACGAAATTTCATCCGGTGCAGTTGCCGAACGACGAACGAGACGAAAGACATCGTGACCTTCGCTGCGCAAATGCGGAACGAGAGCCGAACCGATGAGACCGGAAGCACCAGTAATCGCGATTCTCATAATCGCCGCTTACAAACCTAGTTCAGCTTCGAATGAACCCTCTTCGAGGCGATTTTTCATTGCAACTAAGAATCGAGCAGCATCTGCGCCATCAACTACGCGATGGTCGTAAGACAAGGCGAGGTACATCATTGAGCGAATCGCGATGACGTCTTGGCCGGTTGAATCTGGAACCACAACCGGACGTTTTTCGATTGCTCCTGTGCCCAAGATCGCCACCTGTGGCTGATTGATAATTGGCGTATCAAACAGCGAACCCCTGCTGCCTGTGTTGGTGATTGTGAACGTTCCACCGCTGAGTTCATCCGGCAAAACCTTGCTGGTGCGAGTGCGGTCAGCGATATCAGAAATGCTTCGAGATAGACCAGCAATGTTTAAGTCTCCAGCATTGCGAATGACTGGGACCAGCAAACCGCGATCAGTATCTACGGCAATGCCAAGGTTTTCAGTGTCGTGATAAGTGATAGTGCTCGCAGTCATGTCAATAGACGCATTAACCATTGGGAATTGCTTCAGTGCTTCGACCGCTGCCTTGCCGATAAATGGCAAGAAGGTGAGCTTTACGCCTTCGCGCGCTTCGAAGTCACCCTTGACCTTGTTGCGAAGGTTTGCGATGCGCGTGACATCTACTTCAACGACACTGGTGAGCTGAGCTGAAACTTGAAGTGACTCAACCATGCGTTCGGCGATAACTTTACGAAGACGAGAGAGTGGCTCTGTGCGACCACGAAGTGGTGACACAGCTACCGGAGTAGTTGATGCTGGCGTGGCCTGAGCCTGAGCCGGTGCGGCAGGTACGGCAGCAGCCTTGGCTTCAGCCGCGGCTGCAACATCTTGTTTGCGGATCCGACCACCAACACCAGTTCCGGTTACTTTTGAAAGGTCAACACCGCTTTGAACTGCAAGGCGGCGAACCAGCGGAGTGACATAAGAGTCATCGTCGATGGTTCGCAGGGCGACCAAGGTGGCAACTGGAGTCGGAGCAGCCGGTGCTGCGACAACGGGTGCGCTGACGGGCGCAGGTGCGGCAATAACTGGTGCACTGACGGGCGCAGCAACAACCGGAGCTGAAACTGCTGGTGCAACTGCAACGGGTGGTGCAGCGACCGGTGTAACAACAGCTGCGGCACCGGCACCAACGCCGATCACTCCAAGAATCGAGCCAACTGCAGTTGTGGAATCTTCAGCAACAATGATT
>CANJCG010000090.1 GCA_947472655.1 Actinomycetota bacterium | reverse complement strand
TGCCGTGGTCGACGTGGGCGATGATGGCTACGTTACGAAGATCTTCTCTGCTTGGCACCCCGCGACCTTACGGGGTCAGCACCCTAAGCGACGAATCGTTACTTTGCGGACGAACACTTCTTGAGGGTTTCCAGCGCTTTGGGACCGATGCCGTGAAGTTGGGCCAAGTCATGAGGCGCAACCCGCCGAAGGTCTCCGACTGTGAGGATTCCTGCTCCGACAAGCGCTCTTCGTGCTGGAGCAGCCAATCCCAAGAAGCGCCACACGTCATCTGAACCGCTCTTGGACTTGAGAGCAACGTCACCCTCAACGAGATCCAGCTTCGCCGAGACCAACTGCTTCAGTAATTTCTTGCTCAGAGGCTTTTCCATTGGAAAGTGCAGCGCCCCCCGAGTGCGCTCATAGCCAACAAGCTCGGTTGCCAATCGATCTAAGACCGCTCCGCTGTGGGGGTAATAAGAATTGAAAGTCCTGCATGCCGCGAACCCTGCGATCACTTTGCCTTCGACTTTGAAAGCTGGCATCCCATAGGAGATGCACTGTTCACACCCGGGTAATAACCCCAGTATCCGTCTACGGACTTCTTCCAGGGTTGAGCGTTGAGGCTCAGACGCCCATTTTAGGTAGACATCGATTTCTTTCGCGGTCACTCAATAAAAATACAGGATCGGCCTAGCGAGCAAACTGAAGCACCGTGACAACTAGCGAAATCACGAACAGCAGAATTGCTGGCGCCATTTCTTTGATTCCGTCTTTCGCACGAAAGTGCGCACCTGCAGCTCCCAAGAAATACACAACGAAACCAAGAGCGGCGAGTAAGCCCAGCACTGGGATCCAAATTCCGAGAAGCAAGCCCAGTGAGCCGAGAATTTCTGTTGTCCCAAGTAGCCGGATCTGGCGCTCATTCAGCCCGATGTGATGCAACATTTCTGCAGCCTTCTCGTTCATCGAAAGTTTTCCGTATGCCGAAAAAGTAGCCGTAAGTCCAAGCAGTGCTGCAAGAATGAGGAGTGCCATGGTCGAGTGATCCTTTGCAAATTTAGAGGGTTAGGAATCCTTCGTTAAGAGCAGGCTATCGAAAGGTGTTGATTTACAACCCAAGCGCAGGCAGGACACGCTCAGTAAGAAGCGGTGCAAGATCGTTTCTTGAGGCCATTTCATCAGGGTGCAGCCACAGCAAGTCTTCGATTTCTGCCTGAACATTCAATCCGGCGATCCACGGATGTTCGAAAATATGACCTTGAACTAAATGGCCCGGCTCATTTGCAGCATCCGTGGTCCATTGACCCAAAAAAGTGAGTTGTTCTTCGTTGAGAACAGCACCCACTTCTTCACACAACTCACGGATTGCAGCATATGCGGGTGTTTCACCGACTTCAATTTTCCCGCCAGGCAGCATGTACCGACTCGTCCCACGTTTACGAACAACCAAAATCCGACCTCGTTCATCACGTAGTACAACCGCCGAAACGACAAACATGTCCTGACCGTGTGAAGGCTGCGTCATTTCACTTAGACGTTGAAACGGAACTCGACGACATCTCCGTCAGCCATAACGTAGTCCTTACCTTCAATGCGCACCTTGCCCTTGGCTTTTGCTTCAGCCATTGAACCGTTTTCCATGAGATCAGCAAAGGAAACAACTTCAGCTTTGATGAAACCTTTTTGGAAGTCTGTGTGAATCACACCAGCAGCTTCGGGTGCAGTCGCGCCAACAGGAATAGTCCAGGCACGTGATTCTTTAGGACCAGCGGTCAGGTAAGTCTGCAGGCCAAGGGTTGCAAAACCAACTCGAGCAAGCGCATTCAACCCAGACTCAGTTTGGCCGACTGATTCCAGCAGCTCCATCGCTTCGGCATCATCAAGTTCGCCAAGTTCTGCTTCCAGTTTTGCGTTTAAGAACACTGCTTCTGCTGGACTGACTAACCGCCGCATGCGTTCTTTGAATTCTTCATCGCCAAGTTCGTTCTCATCAACGTTGATGACGTAGACGAATGGCTTTGCAGTGAGCAAGAAAAGCTCACGCAACGGTTCCATGTCTATTTTTGCCTGAAAGAGCGTTGAGCCCTCATCAAGAATCTTTTGAGCTGCTTCCGCAGCCTCAAGCACAACGATCTTTGACTTGTCTGTGCGAATTTCCTTTTGAAGACGCGGAATCGCTTTTTCCAGCGACTGCATGTCAGCCAGAATCAATTCAGTGTTGATGGTTGCCATGTCTTCTTCTGGTGACACGCGGCCTTCAACGTGGATGACGTCATCGTCAACAAAAGCGCGTAACACTTGGCAGATCGCATCGGACTCACGGATAGTGGAAAGAAACTTATTTCCTAGCCCTGCGCCTTCACTGGCACCTTTCACGATTCCGGCAATGTCAACGAACATGACGGTTGCCGGCAGGATTCTTTCGGACCCAAAGATGCGCGCTAAATCGTCCAAACGAGCATCGGGAACGCCGACTACTCCAGTGTTTGGCTCGATCGTGGCAAAGGGGTAATTCGCTGCAAGAACGTTGTTTTTGGTCAGGGCGTTAAACATCGTTGACTTGCCAACGTTGGGGAGTCCGACGATTCCAATAGTGAGGGCCACGCCGATCATCCTCTCAGAGCGGCAGATTGTCAGTCCCCCGTGCCATCGTAATGACCATGGCTACGAGCAATCTTCCCCTTGAATCCGTGCTGATCCTGCTTGGAATTGGAATGCTGGTGGGTTCCAGTGTCACCGCGCTGCTGTTTTTCTACCGCAACCGCAATGCGGCTGCTGCCGATGCAGCTGTAGTTGGAGCCCTCACTCCCGTCGCGGAGTCCCTGCAGGCTCTGGCAGCCCAAGTTGAGCGCCACGAGCGCACCAACGTTGCTGCTCAAACCGAGCTTCGCACCACACTCACCACCACCTGGGAGAGCCAGGTTCAGGTGTTGCAACGCTCAACTGACGATGTGCGCCGCGAGGCCTCCCGCCTTGCTGAAGTGCTCAGCCGCACGGGTGCACGAGGGCGTTGGGGTGAAATGCAACTTCGCCGTCTCGTTGAGGCATCTGGCTTGTTGGATCGAGTTGATTTTGTAGAACAAGCCACGGTCGGCTCAGTCGATGCGATTGGTCGACCCGACATGATCATTCGTTTAGCCGGTAATCGCAGCGTTGTCATCGATGCAAAAGTGCCACTTGCTGCCTTCCTTGAAGCCGAACAAACCACAGATGAAGCCAGCTTGCAATTACGTTTACGCCAACATGCTGATGCAGTCATTCGACATATCGATGCGCTGAAAACCCGCGACTATCAAGCCCTCGTGCCAAATAATGCAGAGTTCGTCGTGATGTTCTTGCCATCAGAAGCACTGCTAGAAACTGCGTTACAGATGCGCCCGGATTTACTTGATTACGCATTCGAGTGCAATGTTGTTCCCGCTACACCCACCACACTTTTCGCGCTCTTACGTACTGTCTCGCTGACTTGGCGCCAAGAGCAACTTGCTGAGCACGCCGAAGAAATTCGAGTGCTCGGGATCGAACTACATCGACGCTTAGTCACGATGGCCACGCACTTTGCTCGCGTTGGAAATTCACTTGATGCCGCAGTGTCCAACTACAACAAAGCAGTCGGCTCCCTTGAAACCCGGGTTTTGGTCACAGCCCGCCAATTTGGTGAGTTGGGAACCGGTGACGCCGAGCTCGAAGCCCCCACCATGTTGCACACCACAACTCGACCACTCTCCGCACCCGAGCTCATTGCTGATGCTGGGTGAGTTTGTTAGATACCCTCGAGGAGTGACGGACAGACCAATCATTAGCGATCCTGCTGACGATGACGCCTACAGCTCACTTTTCCGTCCCGAACCAGTAGCCATTCGGGCTCCCGCTGAGCCTGACCCAGAGCCAGTTGTTGCGTTCGTTGATCCCCAACCATCTGCGGTTCTCCCAGATCCAGCGTTCACCAGCCCTAGCGCCGACACTGGCCGCCTCTTTCGCAGCCGAGGAGCAGATGCGGCCTCGGGAGCACTGGCTGCCCTGCCCGCCAACCAAATTTCAGATCTACGCACCATGAATGTCCAAAGTGCACCAGCCCAACCGGTTTCCGAGGTTGATACAGACTCAGATCGGGCCGTTGCCGCACCAATCCAAGCACTATCCGCTCCCGAGGCAAGCCCGAAAGAGAGCCAAGAGATGGCGAAATCACGCCGAGGTGATCCTGGCCTCAATCCCATGGGCGTCTACATCATTGTTATCGGCGTCGGCCTGGTTGCTGGGTTCCTTGATTCATTCATCAACGGATCAGGCCTTGGTTGGTTGACCGGCGTTGCAATGCTGGCATCAGCAGTCTTTTGCGCGCTCAAAGTCCGCGTCAGCGATGCAAGTGTCGCCGTGATCGCTCCGCCGCTCGCCTATGGAATCGCGGCCGTCACGGTTGGACAGTTAGGTCAAAGTCGCGCAGGTGGCGCCTTAATCTCCGCCGTGGTGAATGGTTTCTTCACTCTGGCAGATAACTGGTTCTGGGTTATCTCCACAACACTTATTGCATTAGCAATCGTTGTGGTGCGCGCTCGACGTTAGTGCGTCTGCGTTTTCATGTCTCGACGCAATTCCGGCGGCAACGCAAAGACCATTTTTTCAACAGTGGTCGTGACTTCTTCTACGTCAACGTATCCACGCTCTGCCAACCAGCGAATCACGTCTTGAACCAAAATCTCTGGCACTGATGCACCGCTTGTCAGTCCAATCGTGGTTGCATTGTCAAACCAAACTTCTTGAAGTTCATGCGCACCATCAACCCGATACGAAGTATTAGCCCCTGCCTCAACAGCAACTTCAACAAGTCGAACTGAGTTGGAAGAATTTCCAGAACCAACGACAATAACAACGTCACAATCTGCTGCAATTGCTTTCACGGCAGCTTGACGATTTTGAGTTGCGTAGCAGATGTCGTCACTAGGAGGGCTAACAAGATTTGGGAAACGACTTTGCAATACATCAACGGTTGCAATAGTTTCGTCAACTGACAAGGTGGTCTGAGACAACCAGATCAACTTCTCATCCGAATTGAACTGAACAGTCGCTGCGTCTTTTGGATCTTGAACGAGTGTGATCACATCAGGGGCTTCGCCTGTGGTGCCCTCAACTTCCTCATGTCCTTCGTGACCAATCAACACAATTTGATAACCCTCAGCCGCAAAGCGGCGGGCCTCAGAATGCACTTTCGTCACGAGCGGGCAGGTTGCGTCAATGGCTTTCAGCCCACGCTCATCGGCTTCTACATGAACGGTCGGCGAGACACCATGAGCGGAAAAGACCACAGTTGCACCTTTTGGAACTTCACTGAGTTCATCTACGAAGATTGCGCCTCGATCTTCCAGACTCTTGACCACGTATTGGTTGTGCACGATTTGTTTACGGACATAAATTGGTGCCCCGTAGATGTCTAGCGCGTTTTCAACAGTGGTGACCGCCCGGTCCACACCGGCGCAGTATCCCCGGGGGGCAGCTAGCAGGACTCGCTTTGGGCTCGACATGCCTACCATCGTAGATGTCCTACATCACCGGTAACACATACGCTGCATCTGTGGCCCTTGACTCCTCCGCTGAACACCCAACCCCTGTTCGCACGGTTTCGCGACTCGTCGGGGAATGGATCGGGCGGCTAGGCCCCATCTGGATTGATGGTCAGGTTGCCGAATTTCGACCTCGCCCGGGGGCCCGCAACATTTACTTGGTGCTCCGCGATCCAGATGTCGACATGTCACTCACCGTGGTGGCAGACGCTGCCCTTGTGGGCGGAGTAGAACCACCCCTTGCTCAAGGCCAGCGAGTCATCGTGTTTGCCAAGCCGGAATATTGGACGGGGCGAGGAAGCCTGCAGTATCGAGCCAAGGAAATTCGG
>CANJCG010000089.1 GCA_947472655.1 Actinomycetota bacterium | reverse complement strand
GTGGGGATTCCAAGGAGAACGAGATCGGAAGCGCCTTTGGCTTTTTCTACGATTTCGTGAGCAATACGTCGACTTGCTCGGGCGATATCATCGCCGGAAAGCACGGTCCGAAGATCGTGCGCGCGTGCAGAGCCCATCTGGACCCCCTTCTCCGCCTCACAGGACGGAACTTAAAGGTGTCGTGCAAAGCAGACCATACCGGATAAAGCACCGGCTTGAACACTTCATCCCTATCTCGAGGCTGGGCCCCTAGTGGCGCCCGTTCCCCTACCCCTGTCGTCGTGGTTCGCTGAGCTTTTGTAGATCGGCGGCCACGTCTTCACAATCTCGGTTCTCGCCAGCTAGATTCCGGAGCCGCGTCCTGAACTGCCAATGCGATGCACGCGCATACCGTTTGTTGTGCCCGGTATGCCAGGGGGCACACCCGCGCAAATGACCACGCGTTCGCCTGCAGTGGCACGGCCAATGTCGAGTAATGCTTTATCTACTTGCATGACCATGTCATCCGTGTGTTCAACCTGCGGCACCAAGAAGGTTTCCACTCCCCAGACCAATGCCAGTTGGCTGCGAACCCGCTGATTTGGTGTGAAGGCCAGCAACTTGGTTGCGCTGCGCCAACGAGCAATCAAACGAGCTGAAGTTCCCGTTTCAGTAAAAGCAATGAGGTAGGTTGCGGCAACTTCAGCAGCGACCATGACTGCAGCATGCGTCAGCGCGCGATTAGTTGAACCCGCCCGGGGTTCTTCAAGTATCGGCACGCGATGCAGTGCTTCGGATTCAACATGGGAGATGATTCGCGCCATCGTCTCAACAACAGTTATTGGGTGAGACCCTACGCTTGTTTCACCCGACAACATCAGCGCATCGGCTCCATCAAGCACAGCGTTTGCAACGTCACTGGCTTCAGCCCGCGTTGGCCTGTTCGCACTCATCATTGAATCAAGCATCTGCGTTGCAACGATGACCGGCTTGCCTGCCTCGCGACACATGTGGATCGCCCGCTTTTGCACCAACGGCACCTGCTCAAGAGGTAATTCAACGCCTAGGTCACCACGAGCAACCATCACACCATCGAAGGCGTTAATGATCTCTTGCAAATTCTCAACTGCTTGAGGTTTTTCCACCTTAGCCAACACCGGAACCCGTACGCCCTCTTCGGCCATGATCGTGAGCACGTCTTCAATATCTGCAGCATTGCGCACAAACGAGAGCGCGATCATGTCGCAGCCGATTCGCAGAGCCCATCGCAGATCGTCGCGATCTTTGTCTGAGAGCGCTGGAACACTCATCGCGGCACCGGGCAAGTTGAATCCCTTGTTGTCAGAGACTCGGCCACCTTCTTTGACCACGGTGATGACTCGAGGGCCCTCAACTCGAATAACTTCAAGGGCAATTCGGCCGTCATCAACAAGCACAAAATCGCCCGACTTCACATCTTGCGGAAGGTCCTTATAGGTGGTGCTCACCATTTTGGCATCACCTGGCACAGCTTCAGTCGTAACGATGAATTCTTCGCCAACGTTCAACAGCACTGGGCCGGAGGCAAACTTGCCCAGTCGAATCTTTGGGCCTTGAAGGTCAGCCAAAATACCTACGCCACGGCCTGACTCATCTGCAGCCTGGCGGATCAGGTGATATTGCGCGGCATGCTGATCTTGGGTGCCATGAGACAAATTCAGCCTTGCCACGTCCATGCCAGCCGCAATGAGTCCACGCACCACTTCGAGCTCCGCTGTAGCAGGGCCCATAGTGGCAACAATTTTGGCTCGGCGCATAACACTCATCTTACCCGATGAGTGTGTAAACGGTGTCATCACAACGCCAGGGCGCAGAGTGAAACGTTATGAGATTAAACGCTATGCAATTGCACGCTATGCGAGCACTTGCCGAGCTGTCGACTCAATTGGAGCCGGCAGATTCGTACTCCCAGTCAGGAACGTATCTACTGCAGCAGCAGCTGCGCGGCCTTCAGCAATGGCCCACACGATTAATGATTGCCCACGACCAGCGTCTCCTGCTACGAATACGCCCTCAACTTCCGTTGCGTAGTGCGCATCTCGATTGAGATTGCCACGACCATCAACGCTGAGCTCAAACTGCTCTGCAATTGCATCAGCATCTGGCCCCGTGAAGCCCATTGCAAGCATGACGACGTCGGCGGGAATTTCGCGCTCTGAACCGGGTACAGGTCGAAAGCCACCCTCAAACGGTTCAACTTCAACAAGTGCCAGTGCTTTGACGTTGCCATTGCCATCGTCAACGAAGTGCGTGGTTGAGACGGCGAAGAGACGATCTCCGCCTTCTTCGTGCGCGCTCGAGGTGCGATATGTCATTGGGTAGGTCGGCCACGGCTGAGAATCTGGACGATCCGCTGGTGGGGTTGGCAAAATTTCGAGTTGAGTAACTGATGCCGCACCTTGACGATGGGAAGTACCCAAGCAGTCTGCGCCAGTATCGCCACCACCGATGATCACGACATGCTTGCCAGCAACATCAAGGGGTGAAGACTCCAGGTCGCCTTCTTGCACACGGTTAGCCAACGGAAGAACTTCCATGGCCTGATAGATGCCGTTGAGTTCGCGACCAGGAACTGGCAAGTCACGCCACTTCGTTGCACCGATAGCGATCACGACAGCGTCATAGCGCTTACGAAGATCTTGGCCGGTGACATCGATACCAATATCGACGCCGGGGCGAAAGCGGACACCTTCTTGCATCATCTGGTCAAGCCTGCGATCCAGGATGCTCTTTTCCATCTTGAACTCTGGAATGCCGTAGCGCAGCAAACCGCCAATGCGATCTGACCGCTCATATACAGCCACCGTGTGACCGGCCCGCGCTAGTTGCTGTGCGGCCGCAAGCCCAGCAGGCCCTGATCCCACAACGGCAACTGTGCGACCACTTACCCGCTCTGGCACCTGAGGTGAAACCCAGCCTTGCTCGAAAGCCTTATCAATAATCGAGACTTCGATCTGCTTGATCGCAACAGGTTCTTGGTTAATACCAAGGACACATGCAGTCTCGCAAGGTGCAGGACAAAGCCGGCCAGTGAATTCAGGGAAGTTATTTGTTGCATGCAAACGCTCAATCGCAACTTCCCAGTCATGGCGATACACCAAGTCATTCCATTCAGGAATCAGGTTGCCAAGAGGGCACCCGTTATTACAAAACGGAATGCCACAGTCCATGCAACGACTTGCTTGCTTCTCAAGCTTGTCATCGCCGAACTCTTCATACACCTCGCGCCAGTCCTGCAGTCGAATATCAACCGGACGACGCGTTGGATTCTCGCGACTTACGTTGAGGAATCCCCTTGGATCAGCCATTTCAAGCTCCCATTACCGCTGCGATTGGGTCAAGACCTTGCTCAGTTGCTTTCTGCATAACTGCCAGTACACGCTTGTAATCCTTAGGCATCACTTTGGTGAATCGCCCTAGCCCCGTGATCCAGTCTGCCAAGAGCACCTTGGCGACACCGGATTCCGTGGCTTCAAAGTGCTGTTGAACAATCGAATGAAGTTCATCTGCATCAATGGAAGTTAACGGGTCCAAGTCAATCATTTCTGGATTAACTTTTGATGGATCTAGATCGAGAATGTAAGCAACACCGCCAGACATTCCTGCACCGAGGTTTCGTCCGGTGCTACCAAGAATGACAACACGACCACCTGTCATGTACTCAAGAGCATGATCGCCAACGCCTTCGACTACAGCGATCGCGCCAGAGTTACGTACGCAGAATCTTTCACCCGCGCGCCCACGCAAAAAGATCTTGCCGTTGGTGGCTCCGTAACCGATAACATTGCCGGCAATGATCTGATCTTCAGCCACAAAGGTTGCCTCGCGATGCGGACGAACGACCAGATTTCCACCCGACAAACCCTTACCGACGTAATCGTTGGCATCGCCCTCTAATCTCAACGTAATGCCTTTAGGTAAGAAGGCACCAAATGACTGCCCCGCAGAACCAACGAAGGTCAAGTCAATCGTTTCTTCCGGTAATCCTTCTCCGCCGTATGTGCGAGTGACTTCGGCGCCCAACATCGTGCCGACTGTGCGGTTGACGTTGCGAATGGTGAGTTGCGCGCGCACCGGTTCACCCTTGGTGATTGCTGGCTGGCACAACTCGATGAGCTCGTTATCTAGAGCGGCATCAAGACCGTGATCTTGAGCGATCATCGCCCGGCGAGGTGAGTCTGCGCCAACACGTGGCACAACCAAAATCGGCGACAGATCAAGACCTGATGCTTTCCAGTGCGTGACTGCGCGTTCCGTATCGAGCATTTCAACCTGTCCGACTGCTTCTTCAAGCGTACGGAATCCAAGTGCAGCCAAATGCTCGCGCACCTCTTCGGCGATGTATTCAAAGAAAGTTTCGACAAACTCAGGCTCCCCGCTGAATCGCTCGCGCAAAATAGGATTCTGCGTGGCGATGCCAACTGGGCAGGTGTCTAAGTGACACACACGCATCATGACGCAACCCATCACCACAAGAGGCGCTGTGGCAAACCCGAACTCTTCAGCCCCAAGCAGCGCCGCAACAATCACGTCACGACCGGTCTTCAACTGACCATCTGCTTGAACAACAATGCGATCGCGTAGGCCGTTGACCATGAGCGTCTGCTGAGTTTCAGCTAGACCGAGTTCCCAAGGTGTGCCGGCGTGCTTGAGGCTGGTCAATGGCGATGCACCAGTGCCACCATCAAACCCAGAAATCAACACCACGTCTGCGTGCGCTTTAGACACACCTGCAGCAACAGTGCCAACTCCAATTTCTGACACAAGTTTGACATGCACGCGAGCATTTTTATTGGCATTCTTCAAATCGTGGATCAGTTGAGCTAGATCCTCAATCGAATAAATATCGTGATGCGGTGGCGGTGAAATCAAACCAACACCCGGAGTTGAGTGACGAGTTTTAGCTACCCACGGGTACACCTTGTTACCAGGGAGTTGACCGCCTTCTCCGGGCTTTGCACCTTGCGCCATCTTGATCTGAATATCGTCAGCATTTACGAGGTATTCGCTTGTGACACCAAACCTTCCTGATGCAACCTGCTTAATCGACGAACGCTTTGAGTCTCCGTTTGACATTGGCACATAGCGCTCTGGATCTTCGCCGCCTTCGCCCGTGTTGGACTTAGCGCCAATGCGGTTCATCGCAATTGCAAGCGTCTCATGGGCTTCTGCGGAAATCGAGCCATAGGACATCGCACCCGTTGAGAAACGCTTCACGATTGACGCTGCTGGTTCAACGTCATCAATCGAAATTGGCGCGCGAATACCCGACTTGAAGTTAAACAATCCACGGATCGTCATTAACCGCTCAGACTGCTCATCGACCGCATTTGTGTACTGCTTGAAAATGTCGTAACGCTTATTGCGAGTTGAATGTTGCAACCGGAAAACTGTTTCTGGGTTGAAGAGGTGAAGTTCACCTTCACGGCGCCACTGGTATTCACCGCCGTCATTAAGAGTTCGGTGAGCCGGTGAGATCCCTGAAATTGGGTACGCCACATCGTGACGATCAGAAACTTCCTTAGCAATCACGTCGATGCCAACTCCGCCAAGCTTTGAACTTGTGCCGGTGAAATATGCATTCACGAGTTCTTGGCTTAAGCCGACGGCTTCGAAGATCTGGGCACCACGGTAGGACGCAACTGTTGACACACCCATCTTGGACATGACCTTCAAGATGCCTTTACCAAGGGCCTTAATCATGTTGCGTGTTGCATATTCAGGAGTGAGATCGCCAAAGACTCCACGTCGTGCCATGTCTTCAGCAGTTTCAAGGGCCAAGTACGGGTTCACCGCTGCAGCACCGTAACCAACTAACAATGCGCAATGGTGAACTTCCCGAACGTCACCGGCTTCAACAATGATGGTCACCATCGTGCGTGCTTTTGTTTGCACCAAATGATGATGCACAGCCGATGTAAGCAACAAGGTCGGAATTGGTGC
>CANJCG010000088.1 GCA_947472655.1 Actinomycetota bacterium | reverse complement strand
GCTGCCTGGGTTGGGCTGGGCGCCGGTTTACTACCTCAAGCAAAGGGGCGAAGTGAAATCTTTCTCCTGGCCACTTACGGCGCCTTCGCTGCATTTGCTTACGGGCTACTTCTCAACCTTTGGCTTTGGCCCTTCACCGCTGGCCTTCCCAGTGCCATCTCTTTCCACGCGGGTGCACCGCTGTCTGAAAATCTTGTTGCTTGGCTCCACTTCACCCTGCTCACCAGCCTGGGTTACGACATTCCACGGGCAATACTCACCGTCGTGTTAATTGTTCTCGCTGGACCTACCATTTTGACTGCCCTGCGTCGGGTTTCCCGAAAAGCAAATTTTGGCGCCGTTCCCATCTTCGAAACGGTGACGCGATGAAAGTCCAACTCCTCGGAACTGGCTCTGCAGATGGCTGGCCGAATCCATTTTGTGAATGTGAAAGTTGCTCACTCCAAAGGAAATCCGGGAAGGCGCGCGCATCTAGTGCTGCTTTGATCGATGACTGCGTGCTTATTGACTGGGGGCCAAACCTTGGTCACGCAGCTAGCCGAAATCGTATTTCGTTGAAAAATATTCAGCATGTGTTCTTCACCCATGGTCATCCAGATCACCTAGCTCCAGATTTTCTGCTTTGGCGTTCGTGGATTCGAGACTTAAAAACGTTGCATATTTGGGGACCACCTATGGCTATTGCCCGATTTGAGCACTGGGTCATCGACGACGCTCCGGTTGTATTTCATGTCATCGCTCCTGGTGATGAATGCATTGCCCGCACTACGGCAGGTAACGTCATCGTGCAGGTACTAGAAGCTGCGCACGGACACGGAAACGGTGATGTATTTGCTGACGAAGCTGTTCTCTTTGACATTACGAGTGTCGACGGAGATCGCTTGCTCTATGCCAGCGATACCGGTCCACTGAAAAATTACACAGTCAACGATCTCGCAGATCGCAATTTCAATGTGGTGCTTATTGAAGAAACATTTGGGACTAGAACTGATCACGGCACGGGCCATCTCGATCTTGCCAGCCTTCCAAAAACCTTGGACGCACTACGCGAGGTGCGGGCGATCACGGACGACACAGATGTGATCGCGTTTCATCTCAGTCACCACAATCCACCAGAACAGCAATTGGCACAAGAGCTTTCTTTGCACGGTGTGCGTATCGTTGATGACGGCGCTGTTATTGACACTCGTTCGTCAAAGACTCAGCGCACGCTCGTTATCGGTGGTGCCCGATCAGGTAAGTCAACCTATGCAGAACAGCTCGCAGCCGGCTTTACCGAAGTTACTTACGTGGCTACAGGGGGCTTCAGAGAAGGTGATGAGGAGTGGCAATCCAGAGTTGCCTTGCACCGATCGCGTCGCCCGAACAACTGGAACACGATCGAAACGACCGATCTCATTTCTGTCATCAGCCAGGGTTCACACCTACTTCTTATTGATTGCATCAGTATGTGGCTGACCTACGCTCTAGATGAAGCAGATGCTTGGAATCAAGACCCAGATATTGCCGCAACTGCAGTTGCGAATGTTGAAATTAGGATTGATGAATTAGTTTCGGCGGTTCGCCACTCCCCTGCTGATCTGATTTTGGTGAGCAACGAGGTTGGTCAAGGAGTCGTGCCAGCAACACCTTCAGGACGCTTGTACCGAGACCTGCTTGGCATCACGAATGCAAGACTCGCGCAGGTCTGCACCCAATCCATATTTATGGTCGCGGGCCAGGCACTAGAACTTTCTGTCGTGAACCCCCTACTAGGTAAGGAAATGTCATGACTGGTATCCCAGCCGTTGAACTTCCAAACGAAGAGATGCGTAATTCTGCTTTGGCTCGACACCTTCGCCTCACCAAGCCGACAGGCGCGCTTGGCCGACTCGAACCATTGAGCGCTTGGGTGGCTGCGGTGCAGGGCGCCTGCCCACCGCAGCAATTTTCTCAGCCAACAGTTGTCGTCTTCGCTGGCGATCACGGTGTTGCCAGAACCGCACGGACCTCGGCATACCCGCCTGAAGTAACAGCCCAGATGGTGTTGAACTTCGTCAGCGGTGGCGCTGCCGTCAATGTCTTTGCGCGGCAAGCAAATGCGACTGTGCGAGTGGTGGATGTCAGCGTTGACTTTGATGCCAACTATGTCCGCGAAATCGCGCCCTCAGTGATTGAACACCGAATTCGCAGAGGTAGCGGGTCCATAGATCGTGAAGACGCGCTGTCACTCAGCGAGGCCCAACAGGCATTCGATCTAGGCCGCAGAATTGCTGACGAAGAAATCGACGGCGGTGCTGACATTCTGATTCCTGGCGACATGGGCATTGGCAACACTACGCCCGCTGCAACGTTGATTGGGTTACTTGCCAATCTTGATGCAGCCAAAGTCACCGGACTTGGGACAGGAATCGACGATGCCACTTGGATGCGCAAGTGTGCTGCTGTTCGCGATGCAATGCGCCGCGGACGACCACATATAGCTGAGCCTTTGACATTGTTGGCAACCGTTGGCGGTGCCGATTTTGCAGCCATGACGGGTTTTATTTTGCAGGCTGCTGTTCGTAGAACTCCTGTCATCCTTGACGGAACCATCTCCGGGGCCTGTGCGATGGTCGCTGATCGTTTGGATTATCGAGCTAAGCATTGGTGGGTTGCAGGTCATCAATCAACCGAACCAGCTCATCGGGCGGCGCTACATCATCTGGATTTAGAACCAATCTTGGATTACGAACTTCGCCTAGGTGAAGGTACCGGTGCCGTTCTAGCTTTGCCAATCATTCAAGCCGCTATCGCAATACTTGGTGAGATGGCAACCTTTGATGAAGCTGGGGTCAGCGATCGCGATGCCTAATGCACTACGCCTCGCCCTCGGAACATTTACGCGAGTACCTGTGCCAGCGCCCACAACGATCAACCGAGTCATCGGTGGTCAGGCAATGGCCCTCGCGCCGTTTATTGCTGTTGTTCTCGCAATGGTTTGCGGTGTACCGCTCCTTGCATGGCAGACCCAGATTCCACATGCCCTAGTTGCGACCTTGTGTATTGGGATACTGGCGTGGATAACCCGTGGGTTACATCTCGATGGTCTTGCTGATGTTGCAGATGGACTTGGCAGCAACAAGCCCCCGGCGCAAGCTTTGGAAATCGCCAAAAAGTCCGACATCGGTCCCTTTGGCGTACTCGCTCTCGTCTTTGGTCTTTTGATTCAAATTTTCGCGCTCACTGCCAGCCTTGATCGCGGCAACGGCTACCTCGCATTTATTGCTGCTGTTTTTGTCAGCCGAATCGCTCTCACGTGGGGGTGCATTCAAGGGTGGCCTGCAGCACGAACAGATGGGCTTGGTTCGGTTGTTGCTCAAACCCTCCCGATTCTTGTGCCAATTATTTGGACTGCACCTGCACTGATCGGTAGTTATTTCATCTTCGGCGTTCTTGGCATGGCGTCGGTCACGGCTGGGATCATCTCTGCGCTGATTCTTTTCTCGATTTGCAAGAAACGATTTGGCGGTGTCACGGGTGATGTCTTCGGTGCTGCAATCGAAACAGCCATGACGGCGACCTTGCTGGTGTTAGTACTAGCGAACTGACGAGTTTACGAATGGCAGTTTGACTACCCCAAAACGAATTGCTTTCCCGCGCACATCAACAAGCACTTCGCTTCCCACTTCAATGTCAGCATTCAGCAACGCTAACGCGGTGCCCTGCTTCAATGATGGCGAGAACGTTCCGCTTGTAATGTCACCTACTGCATCGCCAGCGAGCTCAGGATCATCGACCGCAAACACATGCATATGCGCACGAGGGATACCGCGTTCAATGGCGAGCAGGCCACGAAGCTTTCGGCGCGGTCCGGCCTCGCGTTGCTTGACAAGCACTTCACGCCCGTGGAATTGGGGTTTGTCCCAGCCCACAGCCCATGCCAGCCCAGCTTCAACAGGCGAAATGTCTTGGGCAATGTCTTGTCCGTGTAATGGGTATCCCATTTCAAGGCGAAGCGTGTCTCGAGCGCCAAGACCTGCCGCGGTGATGTCCAGCGTCTCACCCTTTTCAAGCAAGGCATCCCAGACTGATCCAAGAATGACATTGGGAACGACGAGCTCAAATCCAAGTTCGCCTGTGTAGCCACTGCGACACACGATCACGGGTTCACCACGGTGGCTTGCTCGCACCATCGACATGTAATCGTGATCTGCTGGCAATCCAAGTGCTTCAATGACCTTGCGACTATTTGGGCCTTGCACGGCAATGATTCCATGATCGTCGTGATGATCATCAATGGCGATTCCAGTTGGCGCTACTGCACGAAGTGCCGCAACGACGGTTGCTGCATTGGACGCATTCGGCACCATGAAGATTTCGTCCGCAGACCACTTATAGACGATGAGGTCATCAATGACTCCACCAAATTCATTACACAGCATCGTGTATTGAGCTTGCCCATCACTGATTCGATCAAGGTCATTGGTGAGTACTGAATTCAGGAAATCTGCGGCTCCGGCACCATGAATGCGCACCTTGCCCATATGAGAAACGTCGAAGATTCCCACGGCGCTACGAACAGCCTGATGCTCAACAAGGACTCCTGTGTATTCAATCGGCATATCCCAGCCACCGAAGTCGGCGGTCTTGGCACCAAGGGCGACATGGCGGCTATGGAGCGGGGTTTGGCGCAGTGATGAATTCACTGCATGACCGTACCGGTTTGTTGATCGAGAGATACAGGTACCGCCCACCCGCAGACGAGGCTAGGCTTGATACATGACGTTGACTTTGGCAATTACCCAGTCCTCAACCACAACCTGCGATGCCTTAATCGTGGCTTTAATGCCCAAGGGAAAAGCCGGTCTAGAACTTGCCACGCATGGCATCACCGCAGCACAAACTGCCAAGTTATTAACCGCACTCAAGGCACTTGGTGCTACCGGACGATCAGGTGAGGTCACCAAGGTCACTGGTATCGCCGGGATCAAGGCTGAGGTTGTCGTTGCGGTCGGTGTTGGCGATCTTCGAAAGAAGGCCGACCTTGATCAGATCAGCGCCGGGCTAGGAAACGCCATCCGCGCACTTGCTGGCACCAAGAAAGTTGCGATCGCTTCCCCTCCAGAAGCCGACCTGCTTCGTGCGACTTCGCTGGGCGCCGCCCTTGGTTCCTATTCATTTACTGCTTTCAAATCGGACCCAGCCAAGGCGCCAGCTCCAGTCGCGTCCATCGTGCTGCTTGTTCCCTCGCCGGCCACCGCTGAGCAGAAAGCAATCGTTGCCGAAATCAACGTCATTGCGGATGCCGTGAAACTCAGCAGAGATCTCGTGAACACTCCCCCTAATGCACTTGCTCCCGCTGATCTTGCAGATGCGGCTAAGAATGCTGTGGCGGCATTACCTGTGAAAGTCACCATCTGGGATGAGAAAGCCTTAAAGCGTGAAGGTTGCGGCGGCATCTTGGCCGTTGGCCAGGGGTCAGCGAAGCCACCGCGCCTCGTGAAAATGGAGTACTCCCCCCGTGGCGCCACCGCCAAACTGCACATCGTCGGTAAAGGCATCACCTTTGACACTGGCGGCATTTCCATCAAACCAGCTGCCGGTATGGATGAAATGAAAGGCGACATGGGTGGTGCAGCTGCCGTCGTTGGCGCCATGCAGGCAATTGCCGCGCTTGGTTTGAACATCAAGGTAACCGGCTGGATTCCATCGGCCGAGAACATGCCAAGTGGTACAGCGCAGCGACCAGGTGACGTCATAACAATGTTTGGTGGCAAAACTGTTGAAGTGCTCAATACTGATGCTGAAGGAAGGCTCGTACTTGCTGATGCACTCGGACTGGCAGCGCTGGAAAAGCCTGACCTCATCATTGACGCCGCAACCCTCACCGGCGCCCAGCGCGTGGCTCTGGGTTCACGCTTAGCTGGAGTTATGGCCAACGATGACGCGTCACGAGCCTTGGTCTGTGAAGCTGCAGAACTCGCTGGTGAATCCATGTGGCCAATGCCGCTTCCAGAAGATTTGCGGCCATCAATTGATTCAGCGACGGCGGATCTGGCCAATATTGGTGATCGCTTCGGAGGCATGCTTTCTGCTGGCATTTTTCTCAAGGAATTCATTCCTGAAGGCCAAAAATGGGT
>CANJCG010000087.1 GCA_947472655.1 Actinomycetota bacterium | reverse complement strand
TTGAACTTGCAGTTGAAAAAGAACTCGGATTTACCGGTAAGCAAGATATTGAAAAGTTCGGCGTAGCGCAGTTCAACGACCGCTGCAAGGAATCTGTTCTACGTCACGTCGGTGAGTTCACTGAGATGACTCAGCGCATGGGCTACTGGGTTGATATGGACAGTGCCTACTGGACCATGGATTCAAGTTACGTCCAAAGTGTGTGGTGGTCGCTCAAACAAATCTTCGACAAAGGTTTGCTTGTCCAAGATCACCGCGTTGCTCCGTATTGCCCACGTTGTGGCACGGGACTCTCTGACCATGAACTTGCGCAAGGCTACGAAACTGTTGTTGACCCATCTGTCTTCGTTCGATTCCCAATCACGGATGCATCTTTCCTTGCGAAATATCCAACCGCAGCACTTCTTGTTTGGACCACAACACCTTGGACGCTTGTTTCCAACACGGCAGTTGCAGTTAAGCCCACTGCAACGTATGTAGTGGTTCGGACCATCGATGGTGAGACTCTAGTTGTTGCGCAAGAACTTGCAGCAGGATTGTTTGAGGAGGGCTTCGAAGTTCTCGCAACAATGCCTGGCACAGATTTAGAGCGCATCACGTATCAACGCCCTTTTGATTTCGTCGAAATTCCAGATGCGCACTATGTGATCCTGGCTGAATACGTCACCACTGACGATGGCACTGGCCTTGTTCATCAAGCTCCAGCCTTTGGTGCAGACGACCTTGCCTCATGCCGGGCATACGGACTACCTGTCGTGAACCCCGTGCTTGCTAACGGTCATTTCGAAGACGGCATTTCGGTTGTCGGTGGCATGTTCTTCAAAAAGTCCGATGAAGAACTCGTGAAATTACTCGACAAATCTGGCGCCCTGTTTAAGCATGTGCAGTATGAGCACTCTTATCCACACTGCTGGCGCTGCCACACTCCTTTGATTTATTACGCACAGCCATCTTGGTACATCCGCACTACTGCGATTAAAGATCAACTCATCGCACAAAATGAAAAAACGAACTGGTTTCCAGGAACGATTAAAAATGGTCGCTTCGGCGACTGGCTCGAGAACAACGTCGACTGGGCCCTGTCTCGTAACCGCTACTGGGGAACTCCCCTGCCCATCTGGCGCTGTGAGGATAACCACCTCACTGCTGTTGGCTCCCTTGCTGAATTGAGTGTTCTGGCTGGCCGCGATGTGTCAGAAACGGACCCGCATCGCCCCTATGTCGATGACATCACGATTGCCTGCCCTACGTGTCAGGCAATAGCAACTCGAGTTCCTGAAGTCATCGACTGTTGGTATGACTCTGGCGCAATGCCATTTGCCGCAGTCGGCTACCCGCAAAGTGACGTCGATTTTGCGGCGCAATATCCAGCCGACTTCATCTGTGAAGCAATCGACCAGACCCGCGGTTGGTTTTACACATTGATGGCAATCGGCACTCTGGTGTTCGATGAATCGTCATACAAGAATGTCGTGTGTCTAGGTCATATACTCGACGAAGACGGCCGCAAGATGAGCAAGCATGTAGGCAATGTCCTTGAACCCATTGGCTTAATGAACGATCACGGCGCCGATGCTGTGCGCTGGTTCATGCTGGCATCTGGATCACCTTGGCAGGCACGCCGTGTTGGCCATGCTGCAATCGGCGACGTTGTACGCAAGACCCTGCTCACTTACTGGAACACTGTTGCCTTCCAGTCACTGTATGGGCGACTATCTGATTGGGATCCAACTTCCCCAGCGCCCGCAACCGCAGATAGACCAATCATCGATCGTTGGTTGATTTCTGATGCGAATCAACTTGCCCGCGATGTTGATGCCGCACTCGATCAATTTGATACCCAGCGTGCTGGTCGTCTGATCGCAACCTTCATTGATGACCTTTCTAACTGGTACGTCCGGCGCTCGCGTCGGCGTTTTTGGGATGGCGACCCAGCGGCGCTGGCAACCTTGCATGAAGCGCTGCGCACGGTCACGTTGTGCATGGCTCCTTTCACACCATTCATCACCGAGCGCGTCTGGCAGGACCTGTTCAGCACAGGCGATGCTCCAGACTCCGTACACCTCGCCTCTTGGCCAATCGTTGATGAAACGGTTATTGACGAGAAGCTGGCATCAGATATGGCGCTTGTGCGTCGAATTGTTGAACTCGGCCGTGCAGCACGCGCAACAAGTGGCGTGCGCACGCGTCAGCCGCTGCGCAGGGCATTAGTTTCGGCTCCAGGCTGGGCTGAATTATCGACGCAACTTCGCGATCAGGTCTGTGAAGAACTCAATATTTTGTCCAGTGACGCTCTCGACGCAGATGAAGCTGGTCTCGTTGATATCTCGATGAAGGCAAACTTTCGAACCTTAGGCGCTCGTTTCGCCAAGCAGACCCCACTCGTGGCAAATGCCATAGCCGCCGCTGATGCTGGACAACTGCATGCCTTAATTCGTAGTGCCGGCTCTGCCACCTTGGAAGCTGGGGAACTTGGCACCGTCTCGATCACTGCTGAAGATGTAGTGGTGACTGAGACTCCCCGCGAAGGCTGGGCAGTGGCATCAGAAGCCGGCGAGAGCGTTGCGCTTGATCTCACGATCACTGATGAGCTTCGCCGAGCTGGTTTAGCGCGTGAAGTAGTGCGCGGTGTTCAAGAAGCTCGCAAGAACGCTGGATTTGAGATCTCAGATCGCATCTCTTTATGGTGGAGTACTGACGATGCCGACGTGATCCAGATGTGGGCGGATCACGCCACCGAAATCTCCGGTGAAGTTCTCGCCACCGAAGTGACTCGTGGCCCCGGTGGAGTCGTGCCTGTTGAAGTTGCCGACGTTCAAGGCTCGATAGGGATTACTCGCAACTAGCCAACGTTGCTGAGGACGCTGATCAGTATCTGAATCACGATCAGCAAGAGTAGAAAAGAAAAGTCCAGCTGAACTCCACCAAGTCGCAGTGACGGGATGACCCGACGCAACAGACGCAACGGCGGATCTGTCAGCGAATAAATCACTTCAGCAACGATCAGGATCGGCCCGCGTGGTTTCCAGGAACGGGCGAACATTTGTAGTAGGTCAAAAACGATTCGCGCAAATAATATGAGTTGGTAAAAGAATAAAATAGTGGCAAAAATTTGCCCGGCTTGTCTCATCAGCTTTGGTTAAAGAAACCGTCTTGGGCAATCTGCGCACGTGCCGCTTCGCCAACATCAACATTAGGTGGTGACAGGAGAAACACCTTGTTGGTGATGCGCTCAATGCTGCCGTGCATGCCAAAGACCAGTCCAGCTGCGAAATCAATAATGCGTTTTGCGTCAGGGTCGTCGAGTTCGGTCAGATTCATGATGACCGGGACGCCGTCACGGTAGTCCTCACCGATGCGACGAGCATCGTTGTAACTGTGTGGGTGAACAGTTTCGATACGACTAAATTCAACGGGAGCAACCGGACGACGATCCGCCATGGGTGCCGTCGACGGACGACGATCTGGAGTTGCGTCATCACGGAAGGTACGAACGGCACGAGTGTCTGGAATAGCGCGCACACTTCGACTTTGGTAGCGGTCCGGCTCGCGATCCTCTTGGGGTGGTGCTGGACGGCGGTCTCTGGTGCGAACGTTTTGACGAACATCTTCGTAGTCTTCTGCGTACTGGTCGTCGTGAATATCGTCCTCAACGAGGCCGAGATACACAGCCATCTTGCGCATTGCGCCAGCCATGGGCCAGATACCTCCAGAGTCGCCGTACTTGAATTTCCCAGTTTACGTCAGCAGGGGCCGGTTCCCAAGGAGCGCGCCTCCTATCCGGACCTGTGTCGCGCCGTGCATGATCGCTGCCTCAAGGTCTGCGCTCATTCCAGCAGAGACCATTTGGGCCTGCGGAGCCACTCGAAGCAGTCGCTCATGCGCACCAGCCAGAAGCTCAAAAGCCGCGCTCGGGTCACTTCCAACGGGAGCTACCGCCATCACCCCGGTCAAAGTGAGGTGCGAAAGAGTCAAAATATGCTCTGCTAGAGCGCTCACCTGGCTGCGGTCAACTCCCCCGCGATTCTGCGTACCTATCGGATCCAATGAAATCTGCATGAGAATGTCGAGGTTCTTCTCTACCCCTTGCGCACCCAATTGGAGCGCATCCGCGAGCTCAGGACGGTCAACGGCTTCCACTAGATCAGCCCAGCCCGCGATCTGCTTGGCTTTCTTGCGCTGAACCTGACCAATCATGTGCCAGCGCAGGCCAGCTTTCACTTGCTCCTTTTTTTCACGGGCTTCTTGATCTCGATTCTCACCCACATCAGTGCAACCAAGTTCTGCGAGTACATCAATATCGGAAGCCGGAAAGGACTTCGTCACAGCAAGTATGTGAACATCAGTACGAGGCCGATGAGCGGCGGCGCAAGCTGCGTCTACTCGAGCGTTAACCTCATCAAGGTTGCGCTGAAGTTCAGCTCGACGATCCTGAGTCATATCGCGATCACCATTGCTTGGCGACCTGTTTGATGAGTTCTGCGATATGAAAACAACGAAGGGTCTTTATAAGTACAGCGCGCGATACTGCTCGATTGAACGCCATGAGAACCAAGCTGGGCTTGAACGCCTGCTCGCACATCAACGAAACTCCGGTCTTGTGTCACCTTGATTATGCTACCGAAAATCTGATCTGAGAGTCCTGCCTGTAACTGCGCAATGCAGTCATCCTGAACCGGATAACAGTCGACACAAATTGCTGGTCCGGTGATTGCTTGAATCCTGTCGGCACCATTGGCACGCATACATTCGATCGTTGCATCGATGATTCCTGCTACTAGTCCCCGCCAGCCGCAGTGCGCTACGGCAATCACGCCATGAGCTGGGTCGGCTAAAACAACCGGAACACAATCAGCTGCCAGCACCATCAATGCCAGCCCTGGCGTTGTCGTCACCATCCCGTCACACCCAGCCGCAATTCCGCCATCACTCACGAAATCTACTTGGGCGCCATGTCTGGCATCCAGAACGCGATAGTCCTGTACTCCCACGAGTTGAACCGCCCGCGCTTGATTCTCCATCACAGCATGCTGGACATCCCCGACCGTCGTTGAAAGGTTCATCGAACGAAACGGTTCAGCACTCACGCCGCCAAAACGACCTGTAGCCGCCCAGTTCACTGGGCGGCTACAGGGTGTCGCGGGCCTTAATTGTCCCGCGGCAACAGGATTCATAGGGATTTCTTGGGGAAGATCCCTACTTGAGGAAGTCGGGGATATCGAGATCGTCATCAGCGTCGTCGAACACAATCGTTCGAGCCGGCTGAACTGGACGAGCAGGTGGAGAAGTGACAACTGGCGCTTCTCCTGCAGGTGCTGAAGTGTCAGCATCAACAGCACGACGTGATGAAGCGCTACGTGCTGGTGGCTCTCCGCCATCAAAACCAGCTGCGATCACGGTGACTCGTACTTCGTCACCCAAGGTGTCATCGATGACAGCGCCGAAAATGATGTTGGCATCTGGGTGAGCAGCATCGCTGACCAGACGTGCCGCCTCGTTGATTTCGAATAAGCCCAAATCGCTACCACCGGAGATAGACAGCAGAACGCCATGCGCACCGTCGATACCAGCCTCGAGCAATGGGCTAGAAATTGCCTTCTCAGCAGCTTCAATTGCTCTGCTCTCACCACGCGCGGAGCCAATGCCCATGAGAGCTGAGCCTGCTGCGTGCATGACGCTCTTGACGTCAGCAAAGTCAAGGTTGATCAGGCCTGGAGTAGTGATGAGATCTGTGATGCCAGAAACACCCTGAAGCAAGACATGGTCTGCCTGACGGAAGGCATCGATCACGCTGATGTTGCGATCAGATAGCGAGAGCAGGCGATCGTTCGGGATCACGATGAGGGTGTCCACCTCGGAACGAAGTGCGTCGATACCGTCATCGGCCTGTGATGAACGACGGCGTCCTTCGAAGCCGAACGGACGGGTCACAACACCGATGGTGAGTGCGCCAAGTGAGCGAGCAATACGCGCAACGACGGGGGCTCCACCTGTGCCGGTGCCGCCGCCTTCGCCAGCAGTGACGAAGACCATGTCGGCGCCCTTCAGCACTTCCTCGATTTCGTCTGCGTGATCCTCTGCAGCTCGCTGACCGACCTCTGGGTTTGCGCC
>CANJCG010000086.1 GCA_947472655.1 Actinomycetota bacterium | reverse complement strand
GGGGCCGACTCGAGCAGCCGGGCGCGATGTGGGACTTCGGCGACCTCGACACCAGGTTCGACTATGCGCCGCCACTGCTCGGCGAACACACTGTCGAGGTGTTGCGCGAGATCGGCTTCGACCAGGCTGACGTCGATCGGCTGCTCGCCGCGCAGGTGGTCAAGACCGCCTAGGCACACAGCAGCAAGTCAGCAGTCATGACTTTGGACCTCTTACGGGCATCTGTTTGGCGACCGTTTAGATGAAGTCAGAGACGTCTTAGACGCGGCCGCAAGAGAAGCCAATGTGTACCCGATGTGTACCGAAACAGAAATCATGCTTTTTCTCGACGTGCCTAAAACGTAAAACCCGTTATCTACCAGAGGGTTCTCGTGGTGGGCGCAGAGGGACTCGAACCCCCGACATCCGCCTTGTAAGGGCGGCGCTCTAGCCAACTGAGCTATGCGCCCCAAATGGAGCACCTAACAGTAGTGCCCTTTTACTGGCGCTCACACACCCGGTGACGGGTAGCCTTGAACTATGTCCGTGACCGTTGCTCAGGTGCTCGCAGCCCTAGAACGCAGATACCCCGTCAGTCTGGCGGCTGATTGGGATGCAGTGGGTTTGATCTGTGGAGATCCGAGTGGGCCCGTTGAACGCGTGCTGTTCGCCGTTGACCCAGTACAGGTGGTCGTCGATGAGGCGATCATGGGCGGATTTGATTTGGTGATCTCGCACCATCCGCTATTACTGCGTGGTGTTCATGGTGTTGGTGCGACAGACTCCAAGGGCAAGGTCATTCATACCTTGATTCGCAACGACATTGCTCTAGCCAGCGCTCATACCAACGCAGACCACGCAAACCCCGGAGTTTCTGATGCTTTGGCACGAGTTCTTGGGCTGCACAATTTGCGTCCGCTTGATCCATTGAGTGGGGACCCACTCCTTGCTAACACCGGAACGGGGCGCATTGGTGAACTCTTCGAGCCCGTCACCCTTGACCAGTTCGCAGCATTGGTTGCTGCGGTCTTGCCTGCGACTCATCACGGGGTGCGAGTCGCTGGAGACCCAATGCAGCTCGTGAACACTGTTGCCGTGTGTGGAGGGGCGGGAGACTCACTCCTTGATCTTGCGACTGTGTCCTGTGATGTCTACCTGACTTCAGACCTACGCCATCACCGTGCTCAGGATCACCTCGCTGAAGGCGGTTGCGCACTCATTGACGTGGCTCATTGGGCCAGCGAATACCCTTGGCTCATTCAAGCTGCAGAATTTCTTGTATCGGATCTTGCCGAAACGGGTCAGACGATCACAGCACACTGCTCGGTAACCCCGACTGACCCCTGGACGGCACACCGTCCGAGTATTGACCTAGGAGTAATTAATGAAGGCTGATGCTGCCGCACAGCAACTGCTGTTTGATCTGCAAAAACTCGATACTAAAGCGGCTCAGCTGGATCATCGTGACAAGACTCTGCCCCAGCGAGTGGCACTTGATGAACTTAAAGTGCGAATTCAACGCATTCACGACGAGCACGTAGCAGCTGGTGTTATAGCTGCAGACCTTGAACGAGATCAGGCTCGAGCAGATTCCGATGTTGAGCAGGTACGCGAGCGCGCGACCAAGGATCAGGTGCTTCTTGATTCCGGGCAAATCAGTGACCCAAAGCAATTGTTGAACTTGCAACACGAATTACAGTCACTTGCGCGTCGGCAAAATGAACTTGAAGAAATCGAACTTGAAATTATGGATCGCGTTGAAGGCGCAAATGCTGCGGTCCGCGAATTTGCTGATCGGTATACAAAAGCCACAGCTGAAGGTGAAATCTTGCAGGCCGAGGTTGACGGTCTACTTGCAGAAATTGATGCTGAGCGTCAGAACACTGTTGCTGATCGAAA
Source organism: Actinomycetota bacterium (assembly GCA_947472655.1). GTDB lineage: Bacteria > Actinomycetota > Actinomycetes > S36-B12 > S36-B12 > UBA11398. The sequence continues at coordinate 4,395 of CANJCG010000086.1, read as the reverse complement.
AGAACTATCAGCTCGCATTCCTGCAGATTTGATTTCCCTGTATGAACGAATTCGTGTTGATAGTGGAGGCGTTGGAGCAGCCCATCTTCACCGAGGTCAATGCCAAGGTTGCCGTCTGCAATTGCCACCAAACGAAATCGAGCAACTCAGAGCAACGCCCGATGACGAAGTTGTTCGGTGCGAGGATTGCCGGCGTATTTTGATTCGCAACGCGGAGTCCGGTCTGTAATGAGTCGGCAGTTCATTGTTGAGGCTGACGGTGGGTCTCGGGGAAACCCCGGTCCTGCCGCTTATGGCTCAGTGGTTCGGGATGCAGTAACGGGTGAATTAATCGCTGAGCTCGCTGAATACATCGGTATCGCGACCAACAATGTTGCGGAGTATCGCGGGGCCCTAGCTGGGCTTGTTCATGCAAAAAGCCTTGATCCCACTGCGATCGTCGAAGTTCGCCTTGATTCAAAGCTTGTAGTTGAACAGATGAGCGGGCGATGGAAAATCAAGCACCCAGATATGCAGGCACTCGCGTTGAAAGTGCGAGCAGTGTTTCCGGCAGGCCAGGTTACCTACACGTGGGTACCGCGTTTACAGAATGCTGCAGCTGATGCGTTGGCCAATGAAGCGTTAGACGCCGCTGCGATTGGGGCGATAGAGCCAATCGCTCGCGCCTTCGAAGCAGCAATGCTTTTTGACGATCCCAGCGATGTATTGGCATCTGTCGAAGAAGCATTTGCACAGAGTCTTCTGGCCGAAAAAGCTCCAAATCGCATGGTCGGCTGGGATGAAGTTGGCCCGCCAACTGTCACCATCATGGTGCGCCACGGTGCAACCCCATTCAGTTTGGAGAAGCGATTTAGCGGGACTGGCGGTCAAGATATTGGCCTAGCCGAGATCGGGATCGCCCAAGCCCAAGCTGCCGCTCGAGATCTCTTAGAACGTGGTGATATCGATCTGATCGTCACCTCGCCATTGCTTCGTACCCGCCAGACTGCCACATTCATTGCTGACCTTTGCGAAGCAGAGTTGATCGTGATGGAGGAGTTCGCAGAATGCTCTTTTGGCGATTGGGATGGTTGCACCTTTTCTGAAGTTCAGGCCCAATGGCCAGAAGAGATGCAACAGTGGCTGGAATCCGTGGAAGTTGCCCCACCGGGTGGTGAATCCTTCGCTGATGTTCGTGATCGAGTCAATCGTGGACGACTTGAATTGCTTAAAAAGTATCACGGCAAACGCATCGTGATCGTTTCGCACGTGACACCGATCAAACTCATGGCCGGCATTGCTGTCGATGCTCCGCTCGAGAGCGTGTATCGGATGGAGTTACGCCCTGGTTCGATCTCGTCAATGATGTGGTTCGCCGACGGCAATAACTCGCTGATGAGTTTTTCTGAATCCAGTCACCTGCGCGGAATCGATACTTTTCCGTTTGTTTAGTGAGTGATCAGGTCAAGGCGCGCGGGTCCTGTTCTGCGTTCATCGAGTTCCCACTCGTAGTCAAGATCTGAAAGTCTGTTTAAGAATTGATCGATGTTTTTTGGGACTGCACCGCTTGTGATGAGTGCGCGCACAAGCTCACCCTTTGTTGCCTTATTGAAATGACTTACCACGCTTCGTTTGCCGTTCTTCTCAAACAAGACTCGAATCAAGAGTGATCGTTCATCGCACTGACCGGGAATGGGCCCTAGCGAAACATAGGTTTGCGAGCGCAAGTCAATGATTGGTCCGGTGGAAGCCGCGATGACTGCTGATACTTTTTCTCTCCACACCTGTGGCAGCCGAGTCGAACCGGTAAGAATCGAATCACCGCTGAGACGATAAGGCGGGATGAGATCTAATGGGCGCACGAGTCCAAAGAGAGCTGATGAAATTGCGACAACGCTATTGAGTTTTGCTCGATGCTTAGAATTGAGTGAGGCAGCATCCAGGGCTTCGAACAGCACTCCTGTGTAGACATCGATCGCCGGACCGCATGTTGCTTTATCTAGGCGAGCGTTTGCGCTTACTTCATCGAGCTGGGTAACGCCCAGGCCTAAGTTCTTTGCTGCCGTATGCAGATCGCCTTTACACATCTTGATTAAGGCTTTGCGGACCTGTGCTCGAGTTGAATCCAATTCAGTAAAAGACAGCTGCTGATTGGTATTGCCGGATAGGGGAGCGGACTTGCCCTCGCTTGGTGGCAGCAAAATCAACATGGTGAACTGACGGTAGGGCATGAGTGTGTGAGATCGTGGTTTCATGATGGTGAAAATCTTCGCGTGGTGTGCTCCGCTGGTATTCCTTGCCGCTTGTTCGTCGGGGAGTGCCGATCAGCCAATTTCAACGGCCTGCGACCAGCCCACGATCGAGAACACGATCGATATGTTCTTGCATGAATCGGAAATGCACATCACCTCCTTTGAGTCATTGAAGTGTTCCGGTGACTGGGCCTATGCAAAGGCAGCTGTGATGGATGCTCAGGACGCCGCAACCAAGGAGACCTACCTATTTCAGCGCACAGGTGTGAATTGGGTGCTGAAGGCGCCAGAGACTGTTTGCGGCTCAGTAACGGGCGATGGTGCCCGACCGGTGGATACCGAAGTTCCAGCGGACTTATGGTCGCAAGCCTGCACCTCTATTTGAAAGTAGTTATACGGTTCCGTCAGAAAGTCCGCTCAAGACTTCCTGCGCACGTGTTTTGACTTCTTCCAGATTATTGAGCTTTCGCAGTCCGGAAAATTGCTGGACCATCCGATGGTTGCCTGCAAAGTCGGATTGATGACGGTCCAGAAAATCCCAGTACAGCGTGGTAAACGGACAGGCTTGATCACCGACTCGAAGTGCGGGTTTGTACTGACAGTCGCCACAGAACTGCCCCATGCGCTTGATGTATGCCCCACCAGCGATGTAAGGCTTGGTCATCATTGTTCCGCTATCAGCATGCAGACCCATACCGATGACGTTAGGAACCATCACCCAGTCAGCCGCGTCAATAAATACTCGTCGCATCCAACCAAGAAACTCTTGTGGATCAACACCGCTGAGAAGTGCCAGGTTACTCAGCAACATGAGGCGAGGAATGTGGTGCGCCCAGCCGCGTTGTTCGATATCTGAAACTGTTGATTTCATACAAGCCATCTTGGTGGCAGCGGGATCTTCGAAGAGCGGAAGCAAAGGCCGATGCGCGGCCAGAGAATTGCTTTGCTCATATTGGGCAGGGAATAGCCAGTACACGCCGTTGATGTATTCGCGCCAGCCGATGATCTGTCGGATGAAGCCTTCGATTGAGGCAAGCGGAACATCACCTTGGTTAAATCGCTCAATTGCTGCATCGCAGACTTCTTGCGGATTGATGAGACCCAGGTTGAGATAAGGAGACAACATTGAGTGATGAGCCGACCAAGTTTCCTTGGGCATCGCGTCTTCATAAGGACCAAAGCCGGCAAGTGAATTGGCAAGAAACCAACTGAGTTGCTGTAATGCTCCGGCTCGAGTTGTTGCCCAAGTCTCGTCGGCAGGTGATCCCCAAAGTGAATACTCGCTGTTGCTCAATCGATCCAACATGGAGCGATCGATGTCGTCAGCTTCGAAGGTTGGCGGTGTGGGCCATTGGTATCCGGATTTTGGTGGGGGTAGCCGGTTCTCGTTATCAAGATTCCAGACATCTCCTAGCGGGGTAGAACCCTGCATGAGATATCCCAGCCGATTGCGTTGCCACCGATAGAAATGTTCTTGAGTAAGCGATTTTCGGCCGGCTGCCCATGAAGCAAACTGTTCACGCGTGGTCAGGAAAGAATCATCGATAAATACATCGATGCGCAGTTCGTCAAAGACGCTCTGAAGTTTACGAGAACGCGGCTGAGTCGCAATTATTTCCTGACCCGGATGCGCTGTGCGAAATTCTTGAATTCCGGCTCGTAGCGAAGAGGCGCGAACTCGGTGAACGGTAAATCCTTCAGTTTCGAGTTCAACAGCAAAGTGCTCGCTGGCCGATAACAACAGAAAGAGCCGTTGCGCATGCCAGGTACGAGAACTCAACATTGACGAGCTTTCGATCATCAGGATCTGATGCGTGCTCGGCTGAGCCTTGGCCATTGCGCCGTGAGTGCGGCTGAGTTGGTCATAGGGAACGAGGACTGTGATCATCCTTGCTTGCATTTCTGTGAACAATATTTCACCTGTTCCCAGTCGCGAGCCCATTTCTTTCGCCATTCAAAGGGCCGCCCGCACCTCTCGCATGTCTTGGGAGTAAATCCCTGCTTAATCTTTGCGACGGGCATGTAGGTAATCCTCGCATTGGACCTTTTACACATGTCGCCCTAGCCTTGTCTTGGACGAGTTGGCTGGGTGATCGCGGCATGAAAGTGTCGAGGAAAGTCCGGGCTCCTCAGAGCAAGGTGGTGGGTAACGCCCACCCGGGGT
>CANJCG010000085.1 GCA_947472655.1 Actinomycetota bacterium | reverse complement strand
GTCATTTCCCGAGTTCCGGATGCTCGTTCGATTATTCGGCCAAGGTCAACGTGCCCCAAGTGTAAAGAACCAAACGCGTGGGTTGACACGATTCCATTAATTTCTTGGTTGATTTTGCGAGGGCAATGTCGGAATTGTCATCAGTCAATCAGTGCGAGGTACCCGCTAGTCGAACTAGCAAATGCTGTCTCATGGGTTGTCTTAAGTTGGGCGTGTTTGGGAACTTCCGATGAACATCTGTTGGGGCTTCTGCCCTTGCTTCTTGCGTTATCGAGTTTCACCATCACTTTGACTCTGATCGATATCGAACACCACCGATTGCCCGATGCGGTCGTCATCTGGATGTACCCAACCGCAGTTGCGGGTCTGGCGTACGCAGGCGTTGTTCGGAGCCAGGCGCCGGTGACCCAGAGCTTGCTGATGGCCTTTGTCTGGCTCATCGCGATCGGTGGAGTCTGGCTGGTGACTTCAGGTCGCGGCATGGGATTCGGTGATGTGAAGTTGGCGCCAGTTCTTGGGCTGGTTCTGGGTTGGGTGGGCTGGGGTTCCGGCTTCGTGGGTCTCTTCGGAGCCTGGATCTTGGGAGGCTGCGCTGCCATAGCCTTGATGGCCTTGGGTAGAGCCCGTAGGGGCACAGCACTTGCCTTCGGCCCATTCCTCTTTGCCGGTTTCTGGGCTGGTCTGTTTTTTGGTGAGTCCTTGTCCGCTTGGTACCTCTGAGGTCGTGGCGAAAGCACCCATGAACCCTCGCTAGACTTTGCTGGTGAATAAGCCACGTGTACTCATTGCAGAAGAACTCTCACCCGCAACAGTTGAGGCTCTTGGGCCAGATTTTGAAATTGTGGAATGCGATGGGGCCGATCGCACTGCATTGCTCGCAGCGATCGTTGACGTAGACGCTATTTTGGTGCGGTCAGCAACAATGATCGATGCAGAAGCCTTGGCAGCTGCCAAGAAGCTCAAGGTTGTTGCTCGAGCAGGAGTTGGTCTAGACAACGTTGATGTCAAAGCAGCAACTCAGGCTGGTGTCATGGTGGTGAATGCCCCAACGTCGAACATTGTTTCAGCCGCAGAGCTCGCCGTCGCGCTACTTCTTGCTAGCGCTCGAAATATCGTGCCAGCAAATGCTGCTCTCACCAATGGTGAGTGGAAGCGATCCAAGTACACCGGAGTGGAACTCTCAGACAAGGTGGTAGGCGTTGTTGGTCTTGGCCGCATCGGAATTCTTGTTGCTCAGCGTTTGAGTGCTTTTGGAGTCAAGTTGATCGCATACGACCCGTATGTTCAGCCTGCTCGCGCTGCCCAACTTGGTATTCGCATGGTCAGCCTTGAGGATCTGTTGGTTGAGAGCGACTTCATCACTGTGCACCTTCCAAAGACACCAGAAACAATCGGCCTGATCGGCGATGCTGAGCTTCATAAGGTCAAGCCGACAGTCCGCATTATTAATGCTGCCCGCGGTGGCATCGTTGATGAAAAGGCGTTGTACGAAGCGCTCGTTGATGGTCGCGTAGCTGGTGCTGGCGTCGACGTGTATTCAAAAGAGCCATGCACGGACTCTCCTTTATTTGGTCTCGAGCAGGTTGTTGCAACTCCGCACCTCGGTGCATCAACGGATGAAGCACAGGAAAAAGCTGGAATCTCCGTTGCTCGTTCAGTGCGTCTAGCACTTGCAGGTGAACTCGTGCCTGATGCAGTCAACGTTCAGGGTGGGCAAATGGCTGATCAGGTCAAGCCTCTCGTGCCGCTCGCTGAACAACTTGGCTTGATTGCATGCAGCCTTGCTGAAGATGCTGTTGAGCGCGTTGACGTAGAAGTGCTTGGCGACGTTATCGAACATGATGTTCGGGTGCTCGAACTCAGTGCGCTGAAGGGTGTCTTCCAGAATCTTGTTCATGATCCAGTGTCATTTGTGAATGCACCCGTTCTAGCTGAGCAGCGGGGCGTGGAAGTAGCCCTCACAACTGATCGCGAAAGCGGCGACCATCGTTCGCTCGTTCGGGTGAAGCTCACCCTCACCAACGGCACCAAGGTTGTTGTTGGTGGCACGGCAACAGGACCTCGCAATATCGGCAAAATCGTCGAAATTGATGGTTACGACATTGACGTAGCGATCAGCGATCACCTCGCTTTCCTTCGCTACCAAGACAAGCCAGGCGTTGTTGGAATTGTTGGGCGCCTCCTTGGCGAAGCAGGTGTCAATATTGCAAATATGCAGGTTGCTCGAAATGAAACGGGTCATGCGCTCATCGTGTTGACTCTCGATCAGCCAGCACCCGCTGCAACCCTTGAATCAATTGTTTCTGCGATCAGTGCAATGTCAGGTCGAGCAGTAAGTCTGATTTAACGACTTCACAAACATTTGTAGAAGGGCCAGAAGCAAATGCTTCTGGCCCTTCTACAAATATAAAAACTTACGCAGTGCGAACCACTCGGTTCACAGCGCTTATGATCGCTTTAAGTGACGCTGTGGTGATTGATGGATCAATGCCCACGCCCCATACGGTTTTACCTTCTAAGGTGCATTCCAAGTAGGCGGCGGCTTTAGCATCGCCACCAGCGCTCATTGCATGCTCGGCGTAATCCAACACCCGCACGTCTACGCCGAAGTGATTAAGTGCTTCACAGAAAGCGGCGATAGGACCGTTACCGGTGCCATTAAGGGTGGATTCGACCCCGTTATCGGTGATCACCACTTCTACGGTGGTGTCGCCGTCAACTGCCGAGTCCTGCTTCACTGATTTCAGAGCAAAGCGGCCCCAAGCTGCAGCTGGATCGGGGAGATATTCACCAGAGAAGATGCTCCACATCTCAGCAGGGGCAACTTCGCCACCTTCGTTATCTGTGACTTCTTGCACCACGCGTGAGAACTCGATCTGCAAACGACGAGGCAACTCGAGTTTGTGCTCGGTGCGCATGATGTAGGCAACGCCACCCTTGCCGGACTGTGAGTTCACGCGAATCACGGCTTCGTAGGTACGACCAACGTCCTTTGGATCGATAGGAAGATATGGAACTTCCCAGCGATGTTCGTTGACTGGAATACCAAGTTCGGCTGCTTCTGATTCCATGATCCGTAAGCCCTTATTGATGGCATCTTGATGGGAACCGCTGAAGGCGGTGTACACCAAATCGCCGCCATATGGGTGACGTTCGTGCACAGGAATTTGATTGCAGTATTCAACTGTTCGCCGAATTTCATCGATATTTCCGAAGTTAATCTGCGGATCCACGCCTTGGGTAAACAAGTTAAGCCCCAACGTAACCAGACAAACGTTTCCGGTGCGTTCCCCGTTACCGAAAAGGCAGCCTTCAATGCGATCTGCGCCGGCCATATAGCCAAGTTCGGCCGCAGCCACTGCAGTGCCGCGGTCATTATGAGGATGCAAGGAAAGAATGATGGCATCGCGACGGTTAAGGTTGCGGCTCATCCATTCGATAGAATCGGCATAGAGGTTCGGGGTCATCATCTCTACCGTTGCAGGCAGGTTAATGATCATTTTTCGATCTGATGTTGGCTCAAGAACATCAGTCACTGCATTGCAGGCCTCTAGGGCGAACTCAAGTTCAGTGCCGGTGAAAGATTCAGGGGAGTACTCGAAGAAAATCTCCGTGTCGCCCGCCATCTGTTCTGCATACTTCTTAACCAATTGCGCACCATGAACTGCGATGTCAACGATGCCCTCTTTATCCAAGCCGAACACCACGCGGCGTTGCAGCACTGAAGTTGAGTTATAGAAATGCACCACAGCTTGCTTAGCACCATCCAGCGATTCGTAAGTTCGTTCGATTAACGACTCACGAGCCTGAACAAGCACCTGAATTGTGACGTCATCTGGGATGTGTCCATCTTCAATAAGTAGGCGAACGAAATCAAAGTCATTCTGCGAAGCAGAAGGAAATCCAACTTCAATTTCTTTATAGCCCATTTCGACCAAGAGTTTGAACATACGTAACTTGCGGTCAGGGGTCATTGGATCGATCAGTGCTTGATTGCCGTCGCGAAGGTCGACAGCGCACCAACGTGGGGCTTGGGTGATGCGCTTATTTGGCCAAGTACGGTTTTCGAGCGTGGTTTGCTGAAATGGGATGTAGCGGTCAAAGCGCATACCTGACGGCTTTTGACTTGCATCGTCTTGTTGGAAAGAAGTAGTAGTCATCGCGGGCTCCTCAAGAATTTCGATTGGACTACCGGCGAACGCGAATCCCGCGACGAGGGGCCGGTTGGTCAGGCCTCGCCGCGGCAGCGAAGGAGCAGTGCGCGCGTCATAGTGCCTTAATAATAGCAGCGAGTTGGCTATACCGGAAAGAGAGCAGTACAGGGCCCGTTTTCTTGCTTAAAGGCCTCGGTAGAGTTGTGTCCTATGTCCAAGAATTTGAATCTAGCCCTCATCCCTGGCGATGGCATCGGTACCGAAGTTGTGGTTGAAGCCATGAAGGTGCTCACGGCTATTGCCCCTGCTGCTGGCCTGACCGTGACCACAACTGAATATGACCTGGGTGCGCGTCGATATAACGCGACAGGGGAGTTGCTTCCAGACTCCGTAGTTCAAGAACTTCGTGGATACGACGCGATTCTGTTGGGGGCTATTGGTGACCCATCGGTCAAGCCCGGAATCTTGGAGCGTGGTGTTCTATTGCCGCTTCGATTCATCATGGATCACCACGTGAACTTGCGGCCTGTTCGTTTGTACCCAGGTGTGACTGGACCGCTTGCGGGAAAGACAACGAAAGATATTGATTTTGTGGTGTGCCGCGAGGGCACCGAAGGGCCTTACGTTGGCGCTGGTGGTGTGCTTCGTGATGGAACCGAGCATGAGGTTTCAACAGAAGTCAGCATCAATACCTACTACGGCGCAGTGCGCATTATTCGTGATGCTTTCGAACGCGCGACTCGTCGTCGAAATAAAGTTACTTTGGTGCACAAGACAAACGTGCTTGTCTACGCAGGTAACACTTGGCAGCGAGCATTTGACGATGTGGCTAAGGATTACCCCAATGTGACTACAGATTACTGTCACGTTGATGCGGCAGCGATGTTCTTCTTGACCCAGCCAGAACGCTTCGACGTTGTAGTAACCGACAATCTCTTTGGCGATATCTTGACCGACATTGGTGCTGCAATTGTTGGCGGCATTGGGCTTGCCGCATCAGGCAATATTGATCCGACACGCAAAAACCCAAGCATGTTTGAACCAGTGCACGGATCTGCCCCAGACATTGCTGGCCAAGGGAAGGCTGATCCAACTGCCACAGTGTTGTCACTTGCCATGTTGCTCGAGCATGTGGGCCAAAGCCAAGCAGCGATGTGGGTTGAGTCGGCAGTTTCTGACGATCTTGCTTCGCGAGGAGATGCAGTGCGATCGACTTCGGCTATTGGCGATGCGCTGGCAGCAGGAGCAGTGTCAAAGGCTAAGTAACAAATTTCGGCAATTCGAGGCTGGATTGGCTAGCCTTACGTCTTCATACTTTGAGGAGTTTCATGACTACCACGAGCCAGCAGTTAGGCGCAGAGCTCTGGCCTATCGAGGTGCATGCGAGTGATCATCGGCTCCCAGCCGATCAGCGTGAAGCAATTTTGGCTGATCCCGGGTTTGGCAAGTACTTCACCGATCACATGGTCACTGCTGATTGGACACAGGAAAAGGGCTGGCATAACGCTCAACTTGTGCCTTACGGTCCACTGTCTTTGGATCCGGCAACGAACTTTATGCATTATGGGCAGGCAATTTTTGAAGGCTTGAAGGCTTACCGTCATGCTGACGGATCCATCAAGACCTTCCGTCCCATCGCGAATGCGCAGCGCTTCCAAAGATCGGCTCGACGCCTTGCTATGGCCGAACTGCCAGTCGAATTATTCCTCGCCTCAGTGAATGCCCTGGTAACTCAAGATCGGGATTGGGTTCCCGATGGCGAAGATCATTCGCTTTACTTACGCCCGTTCATGATCTCAACTGAAGTCGGTTTGGGAGTGCGCCCAGCTAACGCCTACAAATATTTGCTGATTGCCTCACCTGCGGGGGCTTACTTCCCAGAGGGAGTGAAGCCAGTCTCGGTGTGGATCTCTGACGAGTACGTGCGTGCAGCTCCTGGTGGCACAGGTGAAGCCAAGTGCGCGGGCAACTATGCCGCGTCCTTGATTGCTCAGGCAGAAGCAGCGGCCCAAGGTTGCGAGCAAGTAGTGTGGCTTGACGCGGTGGAACGCAAGTGGATCGAAGAAATGGGTGGCATGAACCTGTACTTCGTCTATGGACAGGGTGACTCGGCTCGCTTGGTTACGCCGGCACTGACGGGCTCGCTGCTGCCAGGAATCACCAGAGATTCACTCCTCACCGTTGCCTCTGACCTTGGGCTACTAGCCCAGGAAGCTCACATCAGTGTTGAGGACTGGCGAAATGACGTTGCGTCCGGGAAAATCACCGAGGTCTTTGCCTGCGGTACTGCCGCGGTTATCACCCCTGTCGGACATGTCAAAAGCCGAGACAGTGGGCATTGGGACATTAATGCAGGACTGCCAGGCCCAGTGACGATGCTGCTACGTGAAACCCTTCTCAACATCCAAACAGGGCTCGCTCAAGACACGCACCAGTGGCTACACACGATTTGCTAGTGCCGGTGTTGGTTTGTTCAATCAGTAGCTAGGGGACTGGTTGCTGGGTAGATTGTCCGGATTTCATGGGGGGCTGGCCCCTTTGAGTGGGTTGTGGCATAATTACAACGTGTTTCATCGCTGCATCATCATTAACTAGCGCGTCGACTTTTCGTCAACGCGCTGCCCTTCGCACCC
>CANJCG010000084.1 GCA_947472655.1 Actinomycetota bacterium | reverse complement strand
GTGCAAAAGTTCGTCGCTGACTTGAACGCCGAGCTCCGTACGAAGTTGTGCCAACTGTGCTAACCGCACATCTGTAAGTCTTTCGGTCATAGTGAATTCGCTTCAAGACCAGCAACTAAGTCGCCGGCGATACGAGCGGAATGAAGCTGTGTGTCCGACAATGCAATACCTGTTGACTCTTTCAATGCGGTTGCAACCAGCACTGCAATCTCCAACCATGGACCAAATGCGCTCACGGGTGTGTCTTCACGCATCGAAACTTCATGACCCAGAACGCGGCTATAGGCCGATGACACTGCTGCCATCATTGAAAGTCCGCCAAAGCCGCGCTGATATTGCCAATCAAGTTTTGTTCCACCGCACGCTGAGCAAGCTCCACGCAACCAATGACTTGTGCAGCCGTACCGGCACCATGGCCAACCACAGTTACGCCATCAACTCCAAGAAGGAGTCCTCCAGCGAAAGAGCCGGCGGCGGCGGCGCGAACAACACCGCGCGCTGGTCCAGGATCGCCATAGGCCAATCCGATTTGGTGTGCAGCCCAGGCTGCTGCACCTTCGATGCTTTTCAAAACGACGTTTCCAGTGAATCCATCAGTAACGATGACTTGTGCTCTGCTGCCACGGGTCACATCGAAACCTTCGACGGGACCTGCATATACCAAGCCCCGTGCCGTGAGAACCTCGTGTAAGTGTGCGTCTGCTTCAATGCGCAGCTCGTCACCTTTGCCAGATTCAGAACCAATGGTCAGAAGCCCAATAGCGGGATTGCTGACACCAACTGCTCGCGCAAAGGCGTGACCAGCTAGGGCAAATTGTTCGAGGGTTCCAACTGAACCAGTGGTAGTCGCACCAACATCGAGCAGGACTACGGGCGAGGCAAGAGCCGGAACCACAACGGCAAGTGCTGGGCGCAACATCCCTTGAATACGTCCCAGAGTCAAAACTGCCGATGCCACCGATGCTCCGGTATGACCCACCGACACCCAAGCATCGGCGAGTCCATCTCGCACGGCTCGGGCTGCAACGACAACCGTGGTCTCGGCACATTCTCGTTGGGCATCAGTTCGTACAACTTCAAGTGGTGCAGCGTCCATGCTGACACCGCTGGCTGCAGGCAATAACGTGACCCGATCTAAATCCACACCTCGCGCCACTAATTGATCGCGCGCGACATCGACTGGTCCAACTATGACAAGTCTGAGGCCGGTATTCGCCGAATTCGCAAGCAGTGCCGCCGCTGCGTCTGCGACAACGCCAGGAGCCCCATCTCCGCCAAGGAGATCTAGGGCAACTGTTGTCATGTGAGTATTAGACGTCCAGGACGCGACGCTTGGCGTACGTGCCACATGTTGGGCATGCAGTGTGCGCAAGGCGCTTTGCACTGCAATTCGTACAAGTCACCAGATTGGGCACAATGGCTTTCCACTGTGAACGACGGTGACGGGTGTTGGATCGCGAAGTCTTCCGCTTTGGTACTGGCACGGTCTTTCCTCTTTCGGTTGTTGCGTTATTACGGGGAGCAGGCGGTCGCCTAGTCCTCTTGTGTGTCTACGAGACCAGCAAGTGCTGACCACCGTGGATCAACGGCTTGGTGTTCGTGCCCTGGATTATCGTCGAGTCGAATTCCACATTCGGAACACAGACCGGCGCAATCTGGGGAACACAACGGTGCCATTGGCATCGCTGTCACCACAGAGTCTCGCAGCGTTGGCTCAAGGTCGATTAAATCGCCATCAAGCATCGGCAACGGATCTTCGTCATCGTCGGGCTCCTCGACAACCGCGCCCCGGGAATCCGTGGCGGGATAGGCGAATAGCTCGCTGATATCGACCGTTTCCTCCCAGGTCAGTGGCTCGAGGCAGCGCGCACATTCCGCGCTGATTTCCAGATCCACTTCCCCGCTGACCAAAACACCCTCCATCACTGCTTCAAGACGAAGTTCCATCTCGATCGGTGAATCTGGAATAACTCTGGCCATGGCTACGCCCAGATCGCTTGGTGCTGGCGCCATCCGGGAAACTTCGACCATCGAACCAGGCCTACGTGGCAGGCCGAGCGCATCCGTGTCAAGCACGAGTGCGTTACTTGGATCGAGGCTGGTCAAAACTCCCCTTTTGGATCAACCAGTGGCAACGTTGCCGCAGGCAATCAGGACCTCGCTAGAGGCTGACAAGCAAGAGTACCGGGTAGGGCTAGGTTCCCCAAAGCCGGGAAAGGTAGGCGACCTACTGCTGGTCGTCGTAGAAGCCGCCGCCAAAGTCAGGCTCAAGTTCGCCTGTGGGTGCCAATTCTTGATACATCTGGCTACGCAGGCGCTCGCGGCCGCGGTCTACGGTCTGCAGGGTCTTCTGCAAAGTGATTTCAAAGGTGGCAAGCTTGGCATCGATGTAATCGTCTGTTTCGCGGCGCATTGTGGTGGTTTCATCATCGACCGCCGAGCGGATCGCTTCAGCCTCAGCCACGGCGGCCAAATAGACCTCGTGCTCAGCGACCATGCGATCTGCCTCCCCACGAGCACGTTCCAAAATGCGGTCAGCCTCGCGGCGACCGTCTTGGACGACTGCCTCACGGTCAGCAAGCAACTCGTCGGCGCGGTAGACCGACTCTGGCAGTAGCTGTCGTACCTCTTGGATGAGATCCAGGATCTGCTGACGATTGACGATGCAGGAAGCCGAAAGCGGCATGGCCTTGGCATCTTCAATGACTACGGCCAGTTCCTCTAACCGGTCTTGCAGATCCATGACCACTCCCTACCAGTGCGCGCAACAGTTGCCCTAACAGCATCAATCCTGATGCGTTCGGCCCCTACGGTCTCACGAACTAGCGAAAAGTCTGGTTATTTCTTGTTCTCGGCAATGCGCGCCAAGAGGCGATCTTGGACTGAACCCGGGAGCAAACCGTCGATATCTCCACCGAAGTTGGCCACTTCCTTGATCAGACTCGATGATAAATAGCTATAGATCGGGTTCGTCGAGACAAACAGGGTCTCGATTCCGGTCAGCCGGTAGTTCATTTGGGCCATTTGCAGCTCATAGTCGAAGTCAGTCACCGCACGCAGACCCTTAATGATCGCCTGGACGTCATGGTCTTTGCAGTAATCAACGAGCAAACCCATAAAGGAATCAACGCGAATATTTGGGTAAGGAGCCACCACTTCACGCAACATTTCCATGCGCTCGTCAATGGTGAACGTGCCGGACTTGTTGTTATTAATCGCCACCACGATGACAACCTCGTCAGCAAGTTTCGCTGCCCGGGCAAAAACATCGAGATGCCCGTTGGTCACCGGATCAAAAGATCCTGGGCAAACTGCTCTACGCACCGTTCATTCTCCCGTCGTGTTAGTGGCGCGACCGTACCAAAGAGTTGTGTCCCCATACCTGCGTTGTGAAAAGTCGATCCAGAAATCGGGCAACGGTGCTTCTGGATCCGACGTTGGTCGCTCAACGACAACCCGGGCAAGAGGCGCAACCCAGCCGGTTTCAACGAGAGAATTCAAAAGTTCGCGAAGTGAACCTGCCGAAACGTCATAGGGCGGATCAGCAAATACCAGTGTGAACGCCACGCTCGGCGTTCGACCCAAGAGATCTGCCACACCGGTCGAAAGTAGTTGCAGCCCGGGAAGCCCCACGAGATCAATATTTTTGCGAATGATTTCCGCCGCCAACCGGGCTTTTTCCACAAGCACGACTGGCTGCGCGCCTCTACTCGCCGCTTCAATGCCTAGTGCTCCACTGCCTGCATATAAATCCAAAACCGACAGGGTGCTCCAAGGTTGATTTTCGGCGAGTAACTCACTCGTCAAGGTGTTGAAAAGGGATTCACGAACCCGATCAGAGGTTGGACGGGTTCCTTTGGCCGGCACCAAGAGTCGTCGACCTTTTGCCTGCCCGGCGATGATTCGTGTCATGCCTTCTCCATAAATTCTGCTTGGTCTTGCGCAACCAGCTCAGCAAGGGCTGACCGAAGATCTGGGTGTGCATCAAGATTGGGATCATCTGAAATCAACATATTCGCCGCCGCGCGCGCTTCTTGGATCACTTCAACGTCAGACACCACTTGCAAGAGTTTGAGCGAAGAGCGCCGGCCCGATTGCGAAGCACCAAGGACATCGCCTTCGCGTCGTTGCGCAAGATCAAGGCGAGCTAACTCAAATCCATCGGTTGTTGAAGCCACGGCGTCGAGCCGTTGGCGAGCTGGTGACCCAGCGTCTGCCTGAGTTAAAAGCAAGCACAGTCCCGGGAATTTTCCGCGTCCTACTCGCCCTCGAAGTTGGTGCAATTGTGAGATACCGAAACGATCTGCGTCTAGCACCACCATGGCAGTTGCATTCGGGACATCGACTCCGACCTCGATAACAGTTGTTGATACAAGTACGTCAATGCCCGGATCAGAATCAGCATTTGCGAATGCCGACATCGCGGCATCTTTGTCATCTGACGACATTCGACCGTGCAGAATTCCAACGCGCAGTCCTGCCAATGGACCATTAGCCAAGTACTCCGCAGTGTCTAGAACCGAAGCCACCTGACGTTTATTCTCTGTGTCGTCGTCGATTTCTAATTCGAGTAAGTCTTCGTCCCCTTCGTCGTCTCCGATTCGCGGACACACAACGAACACTCGATGCCCTCCTGCAACTTCCTCACGAACTCGTTCCCATGCTCGATCAACGTGGGCAGGCTTTTCTTTCATTGGCACAACGTGGGTAGTCACACCGGCGCGACCTTCAGGAAGACCTTCAAGTGTGGAAATATCCAAATCTCCAAACACCGTCATGGCAACGGTGCGAGGAATTGGAGTCGCCGTCATGACTAACACGTGTGGCCGAGTGCCATCGATAGCTTTCGCTGCAAGTGCTGCTCGCTGTTCAACACCAAATCGATGCTGCTCATCGACCACAATTAAACCAAGGTCGCGAAACTTAACCGTGTCAGTCAAAAGCGCGTGTGTACCAACAATAATTCCGGCATCTCCAGAAATTATTTTCAACAAATCTTTGCGACGCTGGGCTACCTTCATCGAGCCTGTGACTAAAGCAACCTGCGTTCCTCGATCGTGCCCTCCCAACATCCCGCCCTGCGCCATTGAACCCAGTAACTCTGTGATCGAACGAAAATGTTGCGCCGCCAGTACCTCTGTTGGTGCGAGCAACGCTGCTTGCCCACCGGAGTCAACAACACTCAACATCGCTTTCAATGCAACAAGGGTTTTGCCACTGCCAACATCACCTTGGAGCAAACGGTGCATGGGGTGATCGCCAGCAAGGTCATCTGCAATTTCTGCACCAACGGCAATCTGACCGGCCGTTAACGTGAACGGCAGGTTCGATTCAAGTTCACGAACGAGCGGACCATCGCGCTCCACCCGAGCTCGCGCGGGCAGATGCGCAATCTCTGCGCGACGTTGGGCAAGCAAAGTCTGTAGCAGAAAGGCTTCTTCAAACTTCAATCGTTGACGTGCTTGATCAATATCAGCCTGGGATGTTGGCCGGTGAACCGCTAACAGCGCCGACTTCACGTCAATGAGCCCCATGGCTTTTCGCAGTCCTGCAGGCAAAGATTCAGGCAGCTCACCAAGCGTGTCTAGGACTACTCCCATGGCTCGCGCGATCTGCAGCGATGAAACTGAAGCCGTTGCCGGATAGACCGGAATGAAAGCACCAGCAAACATTGCGATCTGTTCGGGATCTTCATCGACATCTTCTGCGAAAAATTCAAAGGTTGGATGAGCTAACTGCCGCTTACCTCGGTACGAAGAAACTTCCCCAGCAAAAAGTCCGCGCCGGCCAGCTCGGAACATGCCCTCGCGCCAACGCTGATTAAAGAAGGTCAGTGAGAGCCGGTCGGTGCCATCTGAAATAACTACTTCAACCAAGTTGCCCCGGCGCTGTTGCATTGGCCGAGAGGTCACGCTGACCACTTCAGCCAAAATTGTGACGGCGTCCCCATCGACGAGGGTTCCCATATCGGTAAGTTCGCCACGGGCTACGTATCTGCGTGGGTAATGCCGGAGCAATTCCCCCACGGTTGTGAGGCCGAAAGCCTTTTTTAAGGCCCCAGCAGACTTCCCGCCCAGAACACGGTCCAAGGATTGGGTAGTGTCAGTGACGCTCATCAGCCACCACCTCAACTTCCCCATCTGCCCTGATTTGGGTTGACCACCTGCCTTCCGGTAGCCTAAGCCGGCTGCGAGTACGACTAGCAGCATCCAACACCAGGCTTGGACGAGTAATCCGCTTCGGCGCGACCTCGGCTAGGCAATATCTAGAAGGAGTGCACTGTGGCTGCCAACTGCGACGTCTGCGGCAAGGGCCCAGGCTTCGGGCATTCGATTTCCCACTCACATCGACGTACTAAGCGTCGCTGGAATCCAAATATTCAGCGTGTTCGCACGCTGGTGGGTAAGACCCCTAAGCGTCAAAATGTGTGCACTTCATGCCTCAAAGCAGGCAAGGTCGTTCGCGGCTAATCGCATCATCACAAGTCTTATCAGCTCAGGTCTTTGACCTGGGCTGATTTGTTTTATGCCCCAAAATGTAGATGCCCACCGGCGATAGTGACGAAGTGCCCATCCACGCTGACCCCAGCGCCTTTGTCACCTGCCGGTTCAACCACCCCGATGACTACGAAATCCTGCGGTACTGGTTTGCCTTTCTTGATGGTGGCTAAAAGTGCATGGTCGTCACCTCCGGTGAGGAGCCATTCGCGTGGATCAAGGTTGTACGCGCTCGCAGCCGCTGCAATCTCGTCAGGCACATCAATCAGAGAAGAATCAATCGCAAGTACCACCTGTGAAGCATGTGCAATGTGTCGAGCATCTGCAATCAAGCCATCGCTCACGTCGATCATCGCTGTTGCTCCGCCTCTGGCTGC
>CANJCG010000083.1 GCA_947472655.1 Actinomycetota bacterium | reverse complement strand
TGCCGATGGTGATGGCTATGGCGGCAGGATTGCGTTCAATTATTCGAGTTGCTGCTGCAGGACCTGGCACGTCGGAAGCTGACGTGGCGCGACAGGCTGGAGTTCCACCGTGGAAAGTTCGTGCCCTACGCCATCAGTGGTCGGCTTGGAGCGGGGATCAACGTCGGTTAGCAGCCGCGGCCGTGGCTCTTGCTGATGCTGACGGTGCAGCCAAAGGCGGAGTAGGTGAAGGAACTGCTCTGGATCCAGAGCAAAAGTTACTCGCTCTTGAACGCCTCGTACTCCTGACTTCGTCTAAGCATGCGCTGTAATACGTTTCTGCCATGTAATGAGTGCTCGCGCTTTAGCTAATACCTGCGAGAGTGTTCATCGCCTTTTGACGGGAAATCTTTGGGCTATCAAGCGCCTGCGTAATGTTTAAAAATAATCAATGACGTGACCACAACAATCAAGAATCCGACATAGCCGGTAGCACGCAGCCGGGTTGCTCCGCCTGAGCGCGATGCGATGAACCCAATAGCGCAGACAAAAGCCAGTAGCAGCGATTCAGAAAGCCAGATGCCTTCCCGGCCAAAAAAGAGGATCGGAATAACTGCGAGCCCTGCGGCGGTTGCGGCACCCAAAGCTTGAGCGACATCGTGATGCCTTCACGAAGTTCTTCGTGTTGATGCTCCCGACCAAGCAGTAGTCGATTCATCGAATGGGCGCCCTTACCTTGATGGAATGAAAAAACCCTCGAATCCGCTTGGGGCAGATAGGAGGGTTTTGACTAATGAGGTTGCCCTCATTGAAGTTGGTTAGAGAGCTGCAGCGCGACTTGCAATCGCTGACTTGCGGTTCGCTGCCTGGTTGGCGTGAATAACACCCTTGCTTGCTGCCTGATCCAGTTCGCGGTTTGCTGCGCGAGCCAAGTCCTTGGCTTCTGGCTTGCCTGCATCGGCTGCTTCGCGAAACTTGCGGATGGCAGTCTTAAGACCACTCTTCACAGCTTTATTGCGCTGACGATCCAACTCGTTGGTTCGGTTACGCTTGATCTGCGACTTGATGTTGGCCACGGTTCTACCTTTACTCGAATCAGGATGGTGACCTCGAATCCGCAGGTGGCGGTTATCCGAGGGTTAAGCAGGGCCTTAGGCTACCGGCTAGGTGCCGAAAGCACCAAATGACCCCGTATCTATCCCAAAGGAACCACGTGCCAGGACCGCAGCCCGGATCAACAGACCCCTCGGTCATCCGGAATTTCTGCATTATTGCCCATATTGACCACGGCAAATCCACCTTGGCTGACCGGATGCTTCAAGTCACGGGAGTAGTCGA
Source organism: Actinomycetota bacterium (assembly GCA_947472655.1). Taxonomy (GTDB): domain Bacteria; phylum Actinomycetota; class Actinomycetes; order S36-B12; family S36-B12; genus UBA11398. The sequence continues at coordinate 5,585 of CANJCG010000083.1, read as the reverse complement.
TGACCGGTCGATGCGGGCTCAGTATCTCGACCGAATGGATATCGAGCGCGAACGCGGCATCACGATTAAGTCGCAGGCTGTTCGCCTGCCCTATCTGGCCGACGATGGCGAGCATTACGTCCTGAACATGATCGATACGCCTGGGCATGTGGACTTCACCTACGAGGTTTCCCGCTCTCTGGCCGCATGCGAAGGCGCGGTTCTGCTGGTCGATGCTGCTCAAGGCATTGAAGCTCAGACACTGGCCAACCTTTATCTCGCGCTCGAAAACGATCTCACAATCGTTCCTGTGCTGAACAAGATCGATCTACCGGCAGCCCAACCTGAGAAGTACGCAGCCGAGCTTTCCCGCATCATCGGATGCGATCCAGCAGACATTCTTTTAACTTCTGCGAAGACTGGTTTGGGTGTTCGAGCGGTTCTCGAGCGAGTAGTGGCAACCATTCCTGCTCCAACGGGTAACGCAGATGGTCCAGCTCGCGCAATGATTTTCGACTCGGTCTATGACACTTACCGCGGCGTTGTCACCTATGTGCGTGTTGTTGACGGACGCATTGGATCCCGTGAAAAAATTGCAATGATGTCGACGGGTGCCGTGCACGAACTTATCGAGGTTGGTGTCATCAGCCCAGAACCTGTTCTCTCCAAGGGTCTTGGCGTTGGCGAAGTTGGCTACCTCATCACCGGCGTGAAAGATGTTCGACAGTCTCGCGTGGGTGACACCATCACCACTGCGCTCCGGGGTGCCAATGAATCACTTGGCGGATATCGTGACCCAAAGCCGATGGTCTACTCGGGCCTTTACCCGATTGACGGCTCGGACTATCCAGAGCTTCGCGATGCACTCGACAAGTTGAAACTCAATGATGCTGCGCTTATTTATGAGCCCGAAACTTCTCTCGCGCTTGGTTTTGGTTTCCGGTGCGGTTTCCTTGGCTTGCTTCATATGGAAATTGTTCGCGAACGCCTCGAGCGTGAAGCCGATCTCGATTTAATTTCCACCGCACCAAGCGTGATTTATCGATTGATTCGCGATGATGGCACTGAATATGTTGTGACAAACCCCAGTGAATTTCCAGATCAAAAGATTGCTCACATTTATGAGCCAATCGTTAAAGCCACAGTCATTTTGCCAAGTGAATTTGTTGGCACAGTAATGGAACTTTGCCAGCAGCGCCGCGGTGTGATGCTTGGCATGGATTATCTTTCTGAAGATCGAGTTGAACTTCGCTACACCTTGCCGATGGCCGAGATCGTTTTCGACTTCTTCGATGCATTGAAGTCCAAGACCAAGGGCTACGCCTCACTTGATTACGAACTCAGTGGCGAACAAGATGCAGATCTGGTCAAGGTTGACATCTTGTTACAGGGTGAAGCTGTTGATGCTTTTAGTTCTATTGTGCATCGAGATAAGGCAATGGCCTACGGCACGATGATGACCGGGAAGCTTAAAGATCTGATTCCTCGTCAACAGTTCGAGGTGCCGATTCAGGCAGCAATTGGTTCACGCGTCATCACTCGTGAAACCATTCGCGCTATTCGTAAAGACGTTCTTGCCAAGTGTTACGGCGGCGATATCAGTCGTAAGCGCAAACTGCTGGAAAAGCAGAAGGAAGGCAAGAAGCGGATGAAGATGGTTGGCCGAGTAGAAGTGCCACAGGAAGCCTTTATCGCGGCGCTTTCTACGTCGGATAGTCCAAAAAAGTAGTGCCCATGCACGATCGCAACACGCTCTCGCTGTATGTACACGTTCCGTTCTGCACAAGTCGCTGCGGTTATTGCGATTTCAATACCTATACGGCTACTGAACTTGGCAGTGATGTTCGCAGGGATTCCTTTCATGAAGTGCTGGCAAAAGAAGTGCGTTTTGCCGCAGAGCAACTCGGGCGTGATAGAAAAGTCAGCACGGTATTCGTAGGCGGCGGTACTCCGACCTTGTTGGGTTCCACGGGCTTGAACTACGTGCTGGCAGAAATCAAGAAATCCTTTGGACTTGTTGAAGGAGCCGAAGTCACCACTGAGGCGAATCCTGACTCAGTCACACCTCAAATGCTTGCAGAACTGCGAGCAGGCGGCTTCACGCGCATGTCTTTTGGTATGCAAAGCAGTGCACCCAAGGTGTTGCAGATTCTGGAGCGAACACATACACCTGGTGCGAGCGTCCAGGCTGCAAGGTGGGCCCGCGACGCAGGTTTCGAACACGTCAATCTCGATTTGATCTATGGCACGCCGGGTGAATCAGATGATGATCTGATCGGATCAGTGGAGGCAGCGCTTTCTGCCGGAATCGATCATCTGTCGGCGTACTCACTCATCGTTGAAGATGGCACGGCACTGAGTCGACGCATTGCGCGCGGTGAATTACCTATGCCAGATGACGATGTGTGTGCGGATCGCTACGAACTCATCGATGACCGCATGCAGGCAGCAGGACTTCCTTGGTATGAAGTTTCCAACTGGGCGGTTCCTGGCGGCGAGTGTCAGCACAATCTTGCTTATTGGCGCAGTCAAGACTGGTGGGGGATTGGGCCTGGTGCGCACAGCCATGTCAACGGTAATCGTTGGTGGAACGTCAAGCATCCGGTGCCGTATACCGAAAAAGTACTCGCATATGCGCCGCCCAGCGCGGGCTCTGAAGTCTTGACCACGGATGATCTTCGTCTAGAAGAAGTCATGTTGGGCGTTCGTCTCGCTGAAGGCATCTCACTGGCCGTAGTTGACCGCGCCAAGGTTGAAGACCTTGTGGCGGGCGGACTTGTTGACCCAGCTAGCGTGAGTAACGGGCGCGTGCAATTAACCAGAGCCGGCCGGTTACTCGCCGATGCAGTGATTCGTGACCTCTTGGCTAATCAAGCCTAAAACTCCTCGCAGCCAAGGATGGTTATCCTCAAATCCGGGCAAATGCGCAATTCCCTTTTGACTGAGGAATATTTGAATACGATTGAGAAATGAAACTCACTCGCATTCTTGTGGCTCTTGCAGGGTTAGTGAGTGCTTTTTTCATTGCCCCACAAGCCGCAATTGCTATCGATTGCCCAGTAGTCGATTACTCGAAACTGAGTTTTAACGGCACTCCAAATGCGAATTGGAAAAATGGTGAGCCGACACGTGTTGTTACTTGGTCCAGCAATGCCACAGTCATTGGCCCCGATCCGGTGTCCACTCCATTCACGGAAACTGAGCAAGCCTGGCTACAACAAGCCTTTGATAATTATGGCGAAATATTAGATTCCGTAGCTTTTCAGAAAGTGAGTACGCCAGACACCGCCAATATCGTTATTGGATACACGGTGCTGAGTAAGGCAAAGATTCTCACTGAAACCAGTCCCGGGGCCTTTGGACTTTGGGGTTTTAGTGCAGCCGCGCAGAAAGGCGGGATTGCGTTACTCGATCCAAAACTTTGGCCTCGAAACTTTAATGGGTTTAGAGACCAAACTGCCTTTGTACTCCGCGTGGAAAATGAGTTAGGCAATGTCTTGGGTGTGCCAGATGTCAATCCTTTTGGGCCGCCACAATCGCTTATCTCAATTTACGATACGAGTAAATTTCAAGCCTACGGACAGACAAAGATTAATGATTACGATGCAGCAATTATTAGACAACTTTATGGTGAGTCAACATGCAGCATGAGTTATACGCCGGATGCTCGAGCCAAGAATCTTGCCGCTGATAAAATTCTAGGTGACAAATTTATGGGGAAGTACGTCACACCTGCTCCAACAGCGACTCCAGTGCGAACGACAGCGACTTCTAAGAAGAACGCGACGATTACCTGTGTTAAAGGTTCAAGTACCAAGAAGGTTACGGCAGTCAAACCTGTCTGCCCAAAGGGATATAAGAAGATGTAATTGGAGTCGCAATGTCACTCAGAGCTTCTACTCAGCGGGCTATGAGCCTTGCATCAGCCATACTTATTTTTACGTTCTTGTCTTTCATATCCATCAGTTCATCCGTTGCAGCTGGGCCACAAGGTCCAAGTTGTGGAACGTATAAAGTTCAAAAGGATGAAATTATTGCTGGGCAATTATTTCCAAAAGGTACGTATCGCGTGAACTCGATTGGCATTTCCTGCGCGAAAGTATTGGGCAATAAGGGTATTTTTGCGCAGTTCCTAAAACTCAGCGACCATGATCAGCTTCCAAAACCATGGAAGTATTTGTCCGGAGCCGTTGGGGCTCCCAAGTTTTCATCGGGGCCAGGTGTCGGTTTTAGAGTCCAATGGCTTTCACCCTAGTTTTCCGAGCCCGGTGCGGCTGGATCGCTAAGAAATATTGATGCCGGATGCGCGCTGAATCGATAGTTGAACGTCAGGGCCAACGATGCACGAGACCACGTGTCCACCGGCAGTGCGATCAGCGGAAACTCCATGTAAGTGCAAGCCAGGAGCACCAATGCCAGCAAAGTTTGGCCCGGTTCTAAATCCAACAAGAACTGCTTTACGCACACCAAGAGGAAACAGTGTTTGTTTTGCAACAACCTCACTCAAAGGTTTATACGGCGTTGCTTGCGCTGGCACGCTACGCATAACTAAGTCAGTAAATGTTCCGCGCACCCGAACTGCGATGATGCCGCTAGTAGTTTTTGCAAGTTCGTTCACCGTATTCACCAACGTTGCACACGTCGTGCCGGGCGGGACGGGGCCAGACACGTCGGGATGAAAGTTTATGGCTTCGAAAAATGGAGTGGATTGGGTTCCGTCGATTTTTTGAGGTCTTCCGTCGATGCTGATTCGGTACATCACACCGCCTACGAGCACCAGCTCACCATCAAGATGGTCAAATGTGCCAAGTCCGAGCGTCTGGCCTTTCCATACGGAGTTGATAGGCCCTAACCCGTCGTAGTTAGGAAGCGTCAAGGAATCGTAGGTTCCGATCTGCACAACGCGATTGTCATCGTTGGGTAGTGCTGAAGCAGCAGGAATCAGTCCGGCGCAGGTCGCCAGGGCGACAAGAGCACTCGATAAAATTGCGATACGGCGGTTCACGGGACTCCTTGATTCGGATAGTGATTCTAGGGGTGTACCACTTATGACAAAAGTGATGGACTGTAAATGTGCCACCCGCCCGACAGCGGTTCCAAATAACCGAGACCGACGAGCTTCCTGCGTGCCTAGATCAGGCCGAGCTCAAGTGGCCACAGGACGCTCGATCTAAGTCGCTTGCTCGGTTGGCTCTTGCTGGGGCTCAGTCCACCCTAGAGAGCCCAGCCAAGAAAGCCCGCGGCCTTGGACTTGAAGTCGTGCCGGCCTAACGCCGTAGACTTGGCACTCAAGCAATATGAGTGCTAATTCCTGGAGGTGAGCATGCTGGAAGATCGTCGCCTTGAAGTCCTGCGTGCCATCGTCGAGGACTATGTCACTACGCATGAGCCAGTAGGTTCCAAGGCACTTGCAGAGCGGCATAACTTGGGTGTCTCACCAGCCACTATCCGCAATGACATGGCAGCTTTAGAAGAAGAGGGCTTCATCGCCCAGCCACACACCAGCGCTGGTCGTATCCCAACTGATCTGGGCTATCGACTTTTCGTTGACCGCATTTCTGATGTGAAGCCGATCTCCTTAGGTGAACGACGCGCGATTGAACAAT
>CANJCG010000082.1 GCA_947472655.1 Actinomycetota bacterium | reverse complement strand
TGGTTGAAGAGGATCGCTTGGCTAAGGCCAAAGCGGGACTACGCGGACTACTTCCAGGTGCTAAGCGTTAATCTTGCGCACTAATCGAGGGGAGCTCCTGTGAAGGGCATCATTTTGGCCGGCGGCACCGGTAGCCGGCTTTGGCCCATTACCAAGGGCGTAAGTAAGCAATTACTTCCTGTCTATGACAAGCCGATGATCCATTACCCACTTGACACTCTCATGGGTGCCGGGTTGCGCGATGTTCTGATTATTACAACCCCCGATGATTCAGAAAGTTTTTCGCGTCTGCTGGGCGACGGCACTTCTCTAGGGATGAATATTCAATACGCAGTGCAGCCCTCCCCGGATGGCTTGGCACAGGCTTTTCTTATTGGTGCCGACTTTCTCGATGGTGACCAAGCAGCATTAGTTCTCGGCGATAACTTATTTTATGGTCCATCCCTCGGCCGCGAGCTTTCACAATTGACCACACAAGTCGGTGCCAACGTTTTTGCCTACGAAGTGGCAAACCCATCTGAATATGGTGTTGTGGAATTTAACTCCGATGGGGTTGCGATTTCGATTGAAGAAAAACCAGCCTCACCAAAGAGCAACTTCGCTGTTCCTGGTTTGTATTTTTACGACGAGACCGTTGTTGACGTGGTCAAACACATCAAGCCAAGTGCTCGCGGAGAACTTGAAATCACTTCTGTCAACGATCATTACCTTCAAGCTGGCACCTTGACAGTGTCAGTTCTTGAACGTGGCACTGCCTGGCTTGACACCGGCACCTTCCGCTCACTTCAAGATGCTGGTGAGTTCGTACGCGTCATTGAAGATCGCACGGGCACCAAGATCGGCTGCATCGAAGAGACCGCTTGGCGCAATGGCTGGATCAACGATGAGCAGCTTCTCAAGCACGCTTCTGAACTCCAGAAATCTGGCTACGGCGACTACCTGCGCCGATGCCTGGAAAACTCGACGAAATAGTCGAGCTCAAACCACACTCGTCAAGTAGTCAGTCTTACGTAATTGAGGATCCCATGACCAATCTAAAAGAAGCACTGCTCGATGATGCCAATGCTTTTTACGCTCGCAATGGCGCCTCCTTAGAACGCCCAGACGATCCAATCCTAAAAATCCTGAGCAGAGTTCATAGAGCCAGCCCGTTAAGTAACGTGCTTGAAGTTGGGTGCTCGAACGGGTGGCGGCTTGACGCGATCCGCGCCACCTACAACGCTCAGTGCACGGGCATCGATGCAAGCAGCGACGCTGTGGCGGTCGGTGGTGACAGGTTCCCCGAGCTACGACTCTGGCAAGGATTAGCCCCTGAGTGTCTTGAGAAATTACTTGATGAACCTCAGTTCGACTGCATCATCCTAGGATTCTTCACATACCTACTTCCCCGAAGTGAAATATTTCATTTGGCGAGTCTCACAGACCGGCTCCTTGCTGAAGAAGGACATCTGATCGTCTTTGACTTCTTGTACCCAACGAGTATTCGCACGAACTATTCACACTCAGAACTTCTCACAACTTTTAAATCTGATCCATCAGCCCCTTGGACTTGGAGTCCCACATACACCTTGGTCGAACGATCCGTCTACCAAGATGATCTCCCCGAAAGTTTCCTCAAAGATCCGAAATCTTGGGGAACTGTTGATGTGCTGAAGAAAAACGCAATTACCGACGCTTACCCAGAATTAGGGTCCGTCAAATTTCCCGCAACTATGGCTCACCACCCGCACCAGTGACCTGGTGACACCATTGCCGGACTAATTTTTTGAAAACTTGTTTTTCACTTTTCGAAGCTTTTCTGTTGCCCGGTAAGCCTTGCTCGACATGATTGACGCCAGCGCAGAATCTGCAGCAGCCGTTCCTGCGACCGTACTCGTCAATACTGTAGGCATCGCAATAACGTGCTGAAAGAAATCAACTAGAGAGTGCGCGAAACCATCCCAAGTGTGTTGAGCGATTACCGCTCGTAGGTGGGCTACGCGTAAATCGGCGGCTTGAGGGTCACTCAGCAAAGCCGTCAAATCTTGAGAAAATGCGTCAACTGTCCACAGTTGTGGTGTGGTCTTTACGCCGCTCACTTCCTTGAGCGGACCAAAGCTTGCAAAAGTAGTCGGGGTGCCAAGGGCTGCTGCTTCATAGGGAACAAAGCCAAACCCTTCAGCGCTAGACGGGTAGAGAACTGCATGCGCATTAGCCAGTAACCATTCGCGCGAGGCAGAGGTGACATGGCCAATCGTGTGTGCTGAACCACGCATATCTACGTGTTTTTCCAAGAGTTGTTGTTCACCTTGCTTGGAGCTGCTGCTTTTCACATGCAACCCGGCGAGAACTAACTCGCATGATTCACCTGCTTGCAGCACTTGTTGCCACACTGCAATCGCAAAGTCACGATTCTTGTGTTGGAAATCATTTCCCAGCACAAGCACAAAGCGCTTACCGCCTAAATCTTTTACTAGATCGTGGAGGTCACTATCGGGTTGATCCGGGGCGCTCTCTGCTGTGATGTGATCAAGCCCAAGAGTGATTGGCTGTAATCGATCATGTTCAAGGCGAGGAGTTTCTTCACGCAATCGATGCGCTACATCTGCGCTGATGGTAGTTATTCCATCAACGCTCAATGCAATGCGTCGCTGCATACTGCGATAAGCATTCCAAGCTTCCGTTGAACCGTGATACCGCGGGATGTCATAAGCGATGAGGTCCAGATAAGTCGTCACTACTCGACGGCCGTAATCACGAGCAGATGAAATATCGCTACGGCCATCAATCTGATTCGGGTACCAGACCACGTCAGCTGGTTCGTCGAAAGCACTCTCATCAGTCGCTGACAGTTTCACCTTGACCAGTTCTAACAAATGTCGTGCGTAATCTGGAAGCTCATCGATCCCAAAAAGAGTGACCATTGCAATACGTTCATCACGGGCCAGAGCTTCAATCGCTGCGGTGGTAAGCACTTGTGCGCCTGTTTGATGTGGACCAAGCCAAGTGGCATCGATAGCTAACTCGAGGTTGCGTGCCTTCAACGCCTGAGTGTGCGTTGTTACGAAATGCGAACTACTTGGGTCATTAGCTTCATGTAGATCTATCTGACTTTGGTGAATCAAGATTTCAGCTCTTGCGACATCGCGGTGATTTGAAAGCCACCAGTCATGCCACAACCCACGATCTGAAGCCACAGTGCACCAAGCCCGCAATGCTTCTTCATCGGATTCTTGCGGGAGGTGTCCAACCAGATCTTGCGCGTCTTGCGCGATCGCGACAACTGGACCCATCGGCGCGCTCGACCGTAGCCAACGATCGGTGAGATCTGGATTCGCATTCAGTGACAACGAAACGATGCGCGGATCGACGTCGATCCTTCTCCCGAACTCCTCCATGCGATCCATGGTGAGCAGCGCAGGGTCGCCGTACACCACAAGGGTGCGTCCAGCTGGCGATCGAAACGTCGGTTGATTCATTAGAGGGCCTCGTAAATCCGCTGCAATTCGGGGTTCAACGCTGGGGAGTAATAAGGATCATTGTTCAGCAATGACGCCCATCGTTGCAGAAATTCCTGATGTTCCAAAGGGTCAGTCTTTTTACGCGCCATGGTTGCACCCTCGTAATGCGTGAAATGGGCATATGGAGTCCATGCCACTCGATATCCCGCATCGCGCACGCGTAGGCAGAAATCCACATCGTTGTAGTCCTTAGCGAATGCACCATCAAAGCCGTGGACCTGATCAAACACGCTCGTGCGAACAAGCAGCGCTGCTGCAGTTACCGCTGCATAGTTCCTTGGCGTCAGAGTGGAGCCAAAATACCCCGGTTCCCTATTTGGCTTGGCAATCCAGGCGTGAGTTGGTCCTGATGGAAGAAGCACCATTCCCACATGCTGGATTCGTGAGTCTGGATACGTGAGTTTTGCCCCGGCGACGCCAACTTCTTCAATCTGACCAATCTCGAGCAATTTGGTAACCGGGTTGCTTTCAGCAACTGTTGTGTCGTCGTTGAGCAACAACAGATATTCACCGGTAGCCGCTTTGCGACCAGTATTGATCGCATCAGAAAAATTGAACTGCTGGGTTGTGTAGACCACGTGTGTCAGTTCGTGCTGGCCCAGGTCAGATTTTGCGATAGCCACCTCTGGAATTACGCCAGTGGTCACGATGATGATTTCCAGTGGAGTTCCAGTTTCTTGCGCTACGAGCGAGCGCACCGCATCATCTACGAAACGTGCGCTCCCCGAGTTGTTCGGTGTGCCAATCGTGGGGATGATCACCGATACTTTCACTGGCTTGGTAATTTTTGGATGAACTTCATTCAACCCTTGGAGGTTGCTCGGCTCTACCGTTCCGCCACCGAAGGTGCGGTCAAGATGTTCCTGTTGTGCACGAGCGGCCGCTTGCTGAGCCCATGGCTTAGCGTCAATAGTGAGCGCTGTTGATTCACTCCAAGCACGCCAGTGATAAAGCGGAAGCGGAATGCGCACGACATTTTTTAGTTCTGGTAGTAATCGCAGGGCAAGATCGAAATCCTGCGCCCCATCCATGCTGGTACGCAAACCACCCACTGCATTCATCTGCTCGCGTTTAAACACAGTGAAATGGCATAGATACATTTGAGTCAGCAAGAGTTCCGGTGAAAAAGATGGCTTGCAATACAAGTCATAATGCTCGCCTTTTGGGCTGAACTTGTCTTCATCGGAATAAACCGCATCCGGACGACTCTTCTGCTCGATCGTCTGACTGAATATTTCAATGCAGCGAGGATCAAGCGCATCATCGTGGTCAAGCATGCCCACGTATTCACCCTGTGCGTGACTCAGGGCAAGATTTAATGCTGAACTGATACCACCGTTTACTTTGTCAACCACTAAAATACGAGGATCACCTTTGTGTTCGTCTTTGAAACTTTCCAAAAACGTCGTGACATCGGTGTTCGTCGAACCATCATTTGCCACGACCAGCTGCCAGTTGCTCGCTTGCTGGCCTATTACCGAATCAAGGCATTCAATCAAGAAATTCATTGGAGGGTTGTAGACCGGAACAATGATCGAAATAGTGAAGTCATGTGCTGTTGAGGCTGGTGAAACTTCTGCAGCTGATGCTAGCCAAGCTTTATATTCCTTACCAATGTTTCTTTCGTAGACCTTGCGCTTGACATACCGCTTGACCCGGCCAGCACGACGCTTGGCCTTGATTAGTGGATGCGTTTCACTGATCACAATTAGTTCATTCGATATTCGGCTGGGAGCTGCACAAATCCTTGGCCAATTTCCCCTGAACCACTACGAACCGGGAACTCTGCCGCTTCATTCCACGAATCGAGCAACTTCGCACCAGTGTGATCAAACACATCAACATGAACGCGATAGCGCCCTGGTAGTAGAGGATTATCAAGGAGATCGATTTCAACTGTGTGTTCACCCGCCGGCACATAACTGAAATCAAAACCCAGTCGGTGATTACTAATCATCGTGACGAGCGGTCCAGATTCATGTTGTAGAGCAACCCTGATGTTTGGACCGAGAACCGTGTCATACAGGGTCATGCCTATCTTGAAGGTGAACGTCGTTCCGGTCTCGGCATGGTTCAGTGCATTACCTTCCGTACTCGTGATCTGAACACTCTTTAACCGTAACGCGCTTTGCAAACCGCCTTCATGGTCTTGCTCTTCCCGCTTTGCCTCGGCAAGCGGATTGCGAGCACTTTCTTCAGCATTAACTCGCTTCAGGTAGCTTGCGACGACATCTGTTGGCTCGCCAATTTCTTGCAGAGAGCCACGTTCAAGCCACGCAACTTCGTCGCACAAAGCTTCCAGCTGGCCTAAACCGTGACTGACCACAATGATGGTTTTACCAGCCTTACGTAACGAATAAAGGTGGTCAAAACATTTGCGCTGGAATTCTTCATCACCAACGGCAAGTACTTCGTCAACAAGTAAGACGTCTGGCTTCATATGCACAGCGACGGCGAAACCGAGGCGCACATACATGCCACTTGAATAGTGCTTCACTGGATCATCAATGAATTCACGCAGTCCGGAGAAGTCGATTATCTCATCAGTTACTTCTGCAATTTCTTTGCGAGGCAAACCCAAAATTGATCCGTTGAGACCGATATTTTCCCGGCCCGTCATTTCAGGATGGAAACCAGCACCAAGTTCGATAAGCGACGCGATGCGGCCCTGACTAGCGATGGTGCCTTCAGTGGGCCGGTAGATCCCGCCAATCATCTTCAGCAGTGTCGATTTACCCGAGCCGTTGTGTCCGATCAGGCCATAGACACTGCCCTTAGGAATATTAAGTGAAACATCTTTGACTGCCCAGAATTCTTCGGCTCGCTTGCCTTGCCCGCGAACAATGCGTTCTTTAATGGAATTGCGGCGCTCGCTACTGCGCATAAAGCGCTTGCCAACATTGGAGATTTCAACTGCGTAATCACTCACAGCATTTCCCCAATGTCTTCGCTGTATCGATTGAAGATGACAAATCCTGCCCAAAACACCAGGAGTCCACCGACAAGTAGCGCAGCAACTTCAAGAAACGAAACAGCCGTGAGCGTATACATTGAGTCATGCATCGCTTGCACATACCAAGACATTGGATTCAGTTTCACAACCCAAGCCAAGGCTGAACTATGTGTCTCAACCAAACTCATCGGATACAACACCGGAGTTAAGAAATACAGCGCGCCTAGCAGCACGCTAACGATGTACATCACATCACCAAACCGTGCATTCATGATTGAGAGCATCAACCCGATTCCCTGAGCAAAGAACGCAGTGCCAATCAAAATCGGAATAGCAATCAACCATGTGACACCGATGTTGCCAAGAATCAGGAACATCCCTAACAACACGACAATCTCAAGAGCCACCTGGATCAACTGAACGATGCTCGCGCCCAGAACGGGGGTATAGGCCGGAAATTGCACCTTTTTCAGCAATTCACCATTGCTCTTGAGTTGAGTGATGGAAAGGTTGATCAAACCTGAAAATAGATTCCA
>CANJCG010000081.1 GCA_947472655.1 Actinomycetota bacterium | reverse complement strand
ATGCCTTTAGTCGTTGTGATTACTGAAGGTATTCCAGTGCATGACACTGCAGCGTTCTATCAGTACGCAGTGAACTCAGGAGTTACTCGCCTCATCGGGCCTAACTGCCCAGGGATCATCACTCCAGGTGTGTCGAACGCGGGAATCATTCCGTCAGACATCACTAAGCCAGGTCGCATTGGTCTGGTCTCTAAGTCAGGCACCCTGACCTACCAGATGATGTACGAATTGCGCGACATCGGTTTCTCAACTTGCGTTGGAATCGGCGGCGACCCAATCATCGGCACCACTCACATCGATGCTCTTCAGGCATTCCAGGATGACCCTGACACCGATGCAATCGTGATGATCGGTGAAATTGGTGGCGACGCTGAAGAGCGTGCTGCTGCTTACATTGGTAAGCACATCACCAAGCCAGTTGTTGGCTATGTTGCTGGCTTCACTGCACCAGAGGGCAAGACCATGGGCCATGCTGGCGCCATCGTGTCTGGCTCATCGGGCACCGCAGCAGCGAAGCAAGAAGCACTTGAAGCCGTCGGTGTGAAGGTTGGCAAGACTCCTTCGGCAACCGCACTGCTCATGCACGAAATTATGACAAAGCTCTAAAGGTTCATAGACACAATCGGAAGTGGCCTCGGGAAACCGGGGCCACTTCGCTTTTCCAGGCTCATTTCATGCCAGACTTCTGACATGGCCCAAATGACGATCGTTGCAACTCCAGCCGAACAGACCAATATCAACAAGTTGCGCAAGCTCAATGTGATCGCTGGGTTCGCCCACCTCGTTCAGATGGTGCTGATCTTGGCGCTGGCGAACGACTTCTCGTTGCCGATCACTGCGCAGTACATGGAGGGCCCTCCAGGTCAGCCACTCGCTGCCCCTGTCACCTTGCTTGATTCACGCATCGCCTATGGCGTGGCTCTGTTCTTTGCCTTATCGGCGATCTTCCATTTTCTTGTTGCGAGTCCATTATTTTTCAAGCGTTATTCACTGGGGCTCATCGCAAAGCACAACTACTTCCGCTGGGTTGAATACTCAATCAGTTCATCAGTCATGATCGTGTTGATCTCACAGATCTGCGGAATTGCAGACGCTGCTGCGCTCATTGCAATCTTTGGTGTCAACGCATCGATGATTTTGTTTGGTTGGTTGCAGGAGAAGTACGAAACCCCCGGTTCGGGTGGTTGGCTGCCGTTCATCTTTGGCTGTATCACCGGAATCGTGCCGTGGCTGATTATCTTGTTCTATGTGATTGCACCAGGCGCTAAGAGCGATGTTGCTCCGCCTGCATTTGTCATCGGTATCATCATTTCGCTCTTCATCTTCTTCAACTGCTTTGCGGTGGTTCAGTTCCTGCAGTACAAGCCCGTCGGCCGATTTGCTGACTACCTTCGCGGGGAGCGCACCTACATCGTGCTCAGTCTGGTAGCCAAGTCCTTGCTCGCTTGGCAGATCTTCGGCGGAACTCAGGCGCCTTAGTTAGATCCTCGTCTGACTCTCACCTGCCCTAAGACCGTGGGGCGGCTCACGTTGTCGTTGCGAGGTCTGGCGGCATAAGTCTGCAAGGGTAGGCGTGTGCCGGCGCCTGTGATTAAAGATCTCCACGCACTCGGTGCTCGATTGCATTTACGTTGGCTATTAGCGCCATTAGTGGCTTTCATCGCGATGGCCCTCAGTTTCATTGCCATTGGTATCCCGATCTGGTGTGCGTGGCTTACAACAGATCACGGTTCCAATGGTTTTGATCAGTTATTACGGCTGATTGGAAACGGCTGGCTAGCGGTGCAGGCAGTACCCATCCAAAGCGGTGATGCAATTTATGCGGTTTTGCCGTGGGGGATGGCAATCGTTTCGATATTTGCGATCTACAGAGCAGCAGTGGTTCTCGGCAAACGATTGATCTTCGCAGGCATTATCGAAATCGGAATTCTTGGTGTCGTTTTCGCCGTTGTGTATGGCTTTTGTGCGATGGCAGTGTCGGCGGGATCGTCAACAGATGTCACCTTCACTTTGCCATGGCGCGCGGGACTGACTTGCTTTGTGCTGGCGCTCGTTGTCGTGAAAATCGCGCTCATCAGGTCGACGAGAGCCGGCCGGCAGTTGCTGAGCGTTATTCCAGACGCGTTACAAATTTTGCCGCGTGCCGTGGCTGCGGGATTCTTCGGACTAATTGGCGCAGGTGCGCTTCTGGCGCTTTGTTCACTTGCTTGGAACTTTTCTCAAGCAAAAGGCATATTCGAATTCCTTGCGCCAAATTTCTTCGGTGGTTTGATCATCCTGATCGCTGGCGTCGGATACTTACCAGTACTCATACTGTGGTCCACGTCTTACCTGCTGGGTGCTGGTTTTGTGATTGGGCCAGGAATCGGAATGTCTCCCTTTGTGCCAGCGCCACCTGCAACGCAGTTGCCAGCCTTTCCACTGCTCGCGGCATTGCCACAAGAAGTTGGTCCGATCGCTTGGGGACTACCAGTTATCGCGGTCATTGTGGGTGTGGGAGTCGGTCTCATCATTGCGCGTGGCACCAAGCAGCCCGCATTGGTGCGTCTTGGTCTAGCAACTGCGGTCACGGTTCTTATTGGTTTAGCCCTTGGGCTGGTGTCCGCTTTGGCTAGCGGCTCCCTTGGCAATATCCGTCTGGCAACCATTGGGCCGGATCCGATTCTGGTGGGCTTGCTCGCCTTTGCGCTCTTATCAATTGGTGCTATCCCGACTGCGATTGCCCTTCGAAGAGCAACTGAAGAAGAACAGGCAGCTGAAGAAGAGTCAGTTGAAGTTTTCGAAGCATCAGAATCATCTGTCGTTCCTGAAGTGCCAGCAACCCAAGAAACAATCGCGATGTCAATCAAGGAGAGCAATGGAAAGCCAGAATAAGCCGAGTGTGAGCGTCGCTCTTTCGTGGGCCTTTGACACCTTTAAGCGCAACTCAGTTCCCTTTATAGCGCTTGCGGCAGTAGTCGCAGTCATTCAAATGGCACAGCAACTCAGTATTAAGCCGCTTGAAAATATCCTCACAGATTGCGTCGATCCTCAATCACCAGGTCAGGTCGCTGCGTGTAATACATCAACAGGCTCAGGTGCATTTGCTGCGCTTGGACTCACCTTCATCTTCATGCTGTTGGCTGCTTTCGCAACGATCGGTGTCTATCGCGCTGCTCTTCGCACAACTCAGGGCGGCGAGCCCTCATTCCAAGACATGCTCACAACTCAATATCTTGGTCGCTACATCGCGTTCACGATTGTGTTGATCTTGCTTTCACTTGCCGGCTTGGTGTTATGCATCATTCCTATGTTCTTAGTGATTTTCTTTCTTCAGCTTGGCCCCTATTACGTTCTCGATAAGGGATATGGAGCAGGAACTGCGATTAAGTCCAGTTTCAAGGCCATCAAGACCTATGTTGGCCCGGCTGTGCTGTTGACTTTAATGAACATTGCAGTCAGTTTGGTAGGCAGCATGCTTTTCGGCATTCTTACCCTCGTGACGTTACCTTTTGTGGCTTTGTTTACCGCTCATATGTATCGCCAGTTCAACCAAGAGGCGATTGCTTAAATCACTTACGAAGCACCTATTAGTAAGACTCGGGGTGCAAACCCGCATTTGAGGGTTACATTGGGAAAGACATGCAATTGATTAACTACGTGTTGCTCTGTGCTGGATCAGTACCGATCTTGAAAATGAAAGGCGGGCTAGGATATGGCGAAAGTCGTAGTTGAACTCGTCGAAACCAAGGGTCTTGTACCTCGCTATTTCGAAGTAACTCGAACGCCATCATTAGTTCTGGTTCGAGCACATATTGAGTTATCTGAGATTGACGTACTCGCGGCTTGTCAGGCACTTGGAGACTTACAAGAAGTTGTCTATGAAGCTTGGCGCACAAAGGTTGGGCTGAGCACTGAAATCCGGACGCCCTAGCGGATTCTCGGCCAAGTGAAGGTGACGGTTTGGCCCTTTTTCGTGACCGTTGGAACGGTGTCGCGCACTGGGTCAACAGCGCCGATTCGTACCAAGGTTTCGTAGACCCCAATTTCTAGGCCATAGGCAAGAAACTCGAGTGCATCTACTCTTGGACGCTGCTGTTGACGAAAGATTCTGGACAAGTTCCCCTTGTCCGAATTACAGCGCTCGGCAAGTTCCTCCAAGGAGGTGATGCCCAGCTCATCCATACGAGAGCGCAGCCAAGCACTGCTCTGCTCTGGAGTAGCACGCATTGAAGGTCCCTTGGAGGTCGTCGGTATGGGGCCGAAACTGTCAACAGTCTTATTCGTGAGAGGAAAATAACCCAAATCAGCGGTTATGGACAAGATGTTGCAAACACGCAATGCGCATGTATAGCCGTAGCGTGATCGTTTCGAGGGCCAACAGATGTATCGAGGGAATGAGCCTCCAGTGAGGGCTAAAAGCCAGATTGACCCAAGAATGCAGAAAAAACCGGCCCAATAGGGTTAGGCACGTGGAATCACGCATTGTCGTTCTCGTTTCAGGTTCCGGAACGCTACTTCAGGCCCTCATTGACTCATCCGTGCGTGATTCGGTTGTTGCTGTGGGATCTGATTTGGCCGATTGTCAGGGCCTTGTCCGGGCCCAGAAGGCAGGGATAGCGACTTTTGTTGTAGAACCAGCCACTTTTGCGAACCGATCTGACTGGAATAGCGCGCTCCAATCGGAGCTAGTCGACTTAAGGCCAGATGTCATCATCTTGGCCGGTTTCATGCGAATTCTTGGCCCTGGCGTGATTTCGCAGTTTCGAGGTCAAATAATCAATACTCACCCCGCTCTTTTGCCATTCTTTCCTGGGGCGCACGGGGTCCGTGATGCTTTGGCCGCTGGAGTTGTCAACACGGGCTGCACCCTGCATTACGTGGATGAGGGCGTCGACACAGGTGAGATCATTAGCCAGCGAATCGTTCCGGTTCTTGACGGTGATGATGAGGTTTCCCTTCATGAACGCATCAAAATTGAGGAGCGCGATCTCTTGGTGAAAGCCCTGGAGTTGTTCGTTGCTACTGGCACATTTAAGTAGCAGTCGTCGAATGTTATTTGCCGTGAGTTGTTTGCAGTTGGAGCTACGAAGGAGTACGAAATGAACACACCAATCCGTCGCGCGCTTGTGTCGGTGTACGACAAGACGGGCCTTGAGGATCTGGCACGAGGCCTTCATGCTGCTGGTGTGGAGATTGTTTCGACCGGATCCACAGCTTCAACGATCGCTGGCTTCGGTATTCCCGTGACCCCAGTTGGTGACGTCACCGGATTCCCAGAGTGCCTAGATGGCCGAGTCAAGACACTGCACCCCCACATTCACGGTGGCATCCTTGCCGACCTGCGCAAGCAGTCACACGTTGATGAGTTGGCCTCGATGGGTATTGCGCCGTTCGAACTCGTCGTGGTCAATCTTTACCCCTTCAACGAAACCGTTGCTTCCGGTGCATCCGTTGATGAATGTGTTGAGCAAATTGATATCGGTGGCCCAACGATGGTTCGTGCGTCGGCTAAGAACTACGCCAATGTTGCAATCGTGACGTCGCCTACTCACTACGCAAACGTGGTTGCTGCCGCAGAGGCTGGCGGTTTTTCGTTGGAAGCCCGTGCTGCGCTAGCTCGCGAAGCTTTCTCACATACGGCTTCGTATGACATTGCAGTTGCCACCTGGCTCGGCTCAGTTGTAACTCCAGATCCATCAGGTTTCCCAGAATGGATGGGCGCATCGTGGACTCGCCAGGACGTCCTTCGCTATGGCGAAAATCCACATCAGCCAGCAGCGGTGTACCGCTCACAGGCGACTCAGCCGGGTCTTGCAAATGCAACGCAGTTGCAAGGAAAAGAGATGAGCTACAACAACTACGTAGATGCAGATGCTGCTCGTCGTGCGGCATTCGACCACCAAGAACCAGCTGTTGCGATCATCAAGCACGCTAATCCGTGCGGCATTGCTGTTGGTACTGATATCGCTTCGGCATATCGCGGTGCGTTTGCAACAGACCCAGTGTCAGCATTTGGTGGAGTAGTTGCTGCGAACCGTTTGGTCACCTTGGCGATGGCTGAAGCAATGATCGATGTCTTCACTGAAGTGGTTGTCGCTCCAGCGTATGACGAT
The DNA here is from genome assembly GCA_947472655.1 of Actinomycetota bacterium. Classification (GTDB taxonomy): domain Bacteria; phylum Actinomycetota; class Actinomycetes; order S36-B12; family S36-B12; genus UBA11398. The sequence continues at coordinate 1,216 of CANJCG010000081.1, read as the reverse complement.
GCAGCGCTTGCCCTCTTTACTTCGAAGAAGAATTTGCGAGTATTGATTTGTGAAGGCCCCAACGCGGGCCGCAATCTTGAAACTCGAACCATCACTGGTGGCGTCTTAGTTCAGCAAGTAGACGATGTCGCGGCTCCCGGTGATAGCACCGGAAGCTGGGAACTCGTTTCAGGTGAAGCAGTCAGCAGCGATGTGCTTCGTGATCTCGAATTCGCTTGGCGCGCATGCCGCTCGGTGAAGTCCAATGCGATCTTGCTCGCATCAGGTGGCGCTGCAGTGGGTGTTGGCATGGGTCAGGTCAACCGAGTTGATTCAGCCCGACTTGCCGTTGCCCGCGCAGGTGAACGAGCAGCCGACTCAGTTGCAGCCTCAGATGCCTTCTTCCCATTCGCTGATGGGCTGCAGGTATTGATCGACGGCGGAGTTAAGGCAGTTGTGCAACCGGGCGGGTCTATTCGTGACGAAGAAGTGATTGCTGCAGCCCGTGAAGCGGGCGTCACGATGTATCTCACTGGCACTCGCCACTTCTTCCACTAGTCACAGATTTTCCTGGGCAGGGTGAGAGTGAGCTGATGGCGTGAATGTTTCTGGCAGCAAGGTGCATGTAGGCATTCCGATGGCTGCTTGCGTTTTGGTTGGTGCGCTTACGGCTGTTCAGTCACGTATGAATGGTGAGCTTTCCCTCAAAATGAATAACGGGGTTGAAGCAGCGGTTTATAGCTTTGGCTCCGGGCTCTTCGTGTTGATAGTGATCGTGCTCCTATCGCGAAAAGTGCGACGAGGTCTTGCTGCAGTTCCTGTTGCTATTCGCAATGGTGGAATCAAATGGTGGCAGATTCTGGGCGGAACCCTCGGTGGATTTTTTGTTGCAGTGCAGTCTTCGGCGGTTCCACTTATTGGTGTTGCCGTATTCACGATCGCCATCGTTGCGGGACAAAGTACGAACTCGCTCGTTGTTGATCGCATCGGGTTAGGACCAGCAGGAAAGCAAGCGATCACCTGGCAGCGAGTGGTTGGCGCGATACTTGCAATCATTGCTGTTTCGCTTGCTGTTGCCCCCCGCTTAAGTTCAGGATCGATTCCGATCCTTCCCGTGGTATTTGCTTTCATCGCGGGTTTGCTGATCGCGGTGCAGGGCGCGATCAACGGGCGAGTATCTATGGTGTCTGGCCAGCCGTTGTCTGCTGCGTTTCTTAACTTCCTCTTTGGCTCGATT
>CANJCG010000080.1 GCA_947472655.1 Actinomycetota bacterium | reverse complement strand
CTCTTATCAGTACCAAATCTTGGTGGGACACTATTGATGCTCTGAATGCCAATGCAGTGAACCCCTTGATTCGCAAGCATCCCGAACTCGTAAACACGATGTGGGAATGGATCCGGTCGGACAACATATGGCTGGTTCGGGTTGCCATTCAGCATCAGCGCGGTAGTCGAAACAACACTGATCTTGATTTGTTATTTGCCATGTGCGAACCACATGTAAGCGAAAATAACTTCTGGATTGCGAAAGCCATCGGTTGGGCTTTGCGCGATGCTTCGGAGTATTGGCCGGAAGAAGTCCAGCGTTACATCGCAAACCATGCAGATATTTCAAGCGTGGCACGTCGCGAAGGTCAGCGTGGTGTAGATCGTGCATTCATCAAGAAATTACTTTGACGCTGCGATGATCTCCGCGATCTGCACTGCATTGAGTGCTGCACCCTTGCGAAGATTGTCGTTGCTCACAAACAGCACGAGCCCCTTATTGCCGACCACCGACTGATCCTGGCGAATGCGACCGACCAGCGAGGGATCTGCGCCCGCAGCAGCAAGCGGAGTTGGAACCTCTACAACCTCAACACCAGGAGCGGTAGCTAGGAGCGCGCTCGCTTCTGCGGGGGTTATTGCATGCTCGAACTCAACGTTCATTGAAAGTGAGTGGCCGGTAAACACCGGAACTCGCACGCAGGTTCCAGAAACGAGCAAGTTTGGGATGTCAAGAATCTTGCGGCTCTCATTGCGAAGTTTCTGCTCTTCATCAGTCTCAAGTGAACCATCATCAGCAAGGCTGCCCGCAAACGGAATCACATCAAAAGCAATTGGTGCCACGTACTTCACCGGGGCAGGGAACTGCACAGCTTTTCCACTGTGAGTAAGAGCTTCAATGTCTTGATCAACAACTGCGCGAACCTGAGTAGCCAGTTCTTCAACGCCCGCTAGTCCGGATCCTGAAACAGCTTGGAAGGTGCTCACGACAAGCCGACGCAATCCGGCAGCCTGATGTAGCGGCTTCAATACTGGCATCGCTGCCATGGTGGTGCAGTTCGGATTCGCGATGATGCCCTTGCGCATTTGCGCTATCGCTTCTGGGTTCACTTCACTGACAACCAAAGGAACATCAGGATCCATCCGCCACGCAGAGGAATTATCAATAACTACAGCGCCAGCCGCTGCGTATTTCGGAGCTAAGGCTTTGGAAGTTGAACCGCCAGCTGAAAACAATGCGATATCGATACCGGTGAGATCGGCCGTTTCGGCATTCTCAACAACCACGTCTTTGCCTCGGAACGGCAGCGTTGTTCCCGCTGAACGAGCTGAGGCCATGAAGCGAATCCGCTCAATTGGAAAGTCACGCTGTTCGAGCAAATCACGCATCACTGCACCAACTTGTCCGGTGGCGCCGACAACAGCAACATGCATCGGGCGACTCATCGTCCGCTGCCTCCGTACACAACTGCTTCACCGTCAGCGTCAAGCCCAAACGCGGTATGCAGTGCTTGAACCGCACGCTTGGCATCATCTACGCGCGTCACGACCGAGATACGAATCTCGGAAGTGGAAATCATTTCAACGTTTATGCCAGCCTCAGCAAGAGCCGTAAAGAAATCAGCCGAAACGCCCGGATGCGAACGCATTCCTGCGCCTACGAGTGAAACCTTAGCTACCTGATCGTCAATAATCAGGTTTTCAAAACCGATCGCCGATCGCTTGCCTTCGAGAGCTTCAAGGGCCTTCTTAGAAGTGCCAACAGGGCAAGTGAAAGACACATCGGTTCGGCCAGTGTCTGCAGCAGAAATGTTCTGCACGATCATGTCGATGTTGATGGATGCATCAGCAAGCGCGCGGAAAATCGCAGCCGCTTCACCTGGCTTATCCGGCACACCAACAACAGTAATTTTCGCATCATTTACGTCTGAAGCGACACCTGAAATAATCGGCTGTTCCATGGCTTTTCCTTCTGCGATAGCGGTGGCGATAACTTCCGGTGACACAACAAAAGTGCCATCTAGTTGAGAGAATGACGAGCGAACATGGATTGGCACATCAAAACGCCTCGCATATTCAACACATCGAAGGTGAAGAACCTTGGCCCCAACGGCTGAGAGTTCCAACATTTCTTCATAGGTCACAAATGGCACTCGTCGGGCAGCTGGCACGATTCGCGGATCGGCACTAAAAATCCCATCAACATCGGTATAGATCTCGCATACCGATGCTTTCAAAGCTGCAGCAAGAGCAACAGCTGTGGTGTCAGAACCTCCACGGCCAAGAGTGGTGATGTCTTTCGTATCAAAAGCAACACCTTGGAACCCTGCGACGATTGGAATCGCACCAGCGGTGAGTGCCTCTTGGATGCGGCTAGGAGTGACGTCAATGATTCGGGCAGCACCGTGAGCCGCATCTGTGATCAGACCCGCTTGGGACCCCGTATACGAACGAGCGTCTTCTCCGAGGTCTGCAATCGCAATCGCCAAAACAGCCATCGAAATTCGCTCCCCTGAAGTCAGGAGCATGTCCATTTCTCGAGCGGGAGGGTTACTCGAAACCTGATTTGCTAAGTCCAAGAGCTCATCGGTCGTGTCGCCCATAGCTGAAACGACGACAACAACTTCGTTTCCGGCCAACTTGGTATCGACAATGCGTCGTGCAACGCGCTTGACGCTCGCAGCGTCAGCAACGCTTGAGCCACCAAATTTTTGCACAATCAAGGACACGATCGGCAAGTCTACCCGCAGAAACACAAGCGCTTTCCTACGGCTATTGCCTCACAAAACAGGGGAAGCCCTTGGGGAGATCCTTTACGCCCGACTAAACCCGACGCCGGCCCTCAAATGCGCGCCCAAGAGTGACTTCATCTGCGTACTCAAGATCGCCACCCACCGGCAAGCCGCTCGCAAGGCGTGACACAGCGATGCCAAGCGGTGAAATTAAACGTGCCAGATAGGTAGCGGTTGCTTCGCCCTCAAGATTTGGATCAGTCGCCAAAATAATTTCAACGATTCCGGCATCCGAAAGCCGAACCATTAATTCACGAATGCGCAAGTCATCGGGGCCGATACCTTCGATTGGACTAATCGCTCCGCCGAGTACGTGATACCGACCCTTGAATTCACGCGTTTTCTCAATCGCAACGACGTCCTTTGATTCCTCAACGACACACAGGATTGTTTGATCCCGGCGAGGATCACGACAGATTCGGCATTCTTCCTGTTCAGCTACGTTTCCACACACCGAACAAAAACGAACCTTTTCTTTTACTTCGCGCAAAGCGTCAGCCAACCGCAATACATCCGTTGGATCCGCAGCAAGAATATGAAAGGCGATGCGCTGTGCGCTTTTCGGACCAACGCCCGGAAGCCGGCCAAGTTCATCAATAAGGTCTTGAATGATGCCTTCGTACATCAGTGCTCGATCTCACCGATTTGAGTTGCACCAAGTGAGCGAATCGCAAGGTCAACACCCGACTCGTCATCTTGATCATCATCATCAAGACTCGGAGCATCAACCTCATCAACTGTCGGGATTGATACCGGGCCGTCTGTGCCGCTTGGAGCAACTGCATTGGGTGCGAGCACTACATCGATACGCACATCAGCTCGCATCACATCAAGAATTGCCTGACGAAGACGTTCATCATGGCCGCTCGTGCGAGCGTTATTTACTTGCCCTGCGTTCGGCACGCCAACAGCCAAGGTCTCGTTCGCTACGGATAGTGGTTGGGAAGCATTAAAGAGCATCCACGCAACTCGTGAATAAGTTTTTGTCGCTTCCATGACTGCTGGCCACATTGTTACAAAATCAGAAAGCGGTGGAGTGTCTCCGATCGCGCCACTTGTAGGGCCAGCTACCGGCTTAACTTCAACAGATGCTGATTTGGCTGGTGGGCCCGACTTGGGAATCTTTGGCGCTGCAGTCGATTTGGAAGCCACTGCTGGTTCAGCTTTCGCTGCAGGCCGCGCTTCGTCTTCTGGTGCAGCTTCATCATGAGAAACAGCGTCAACGATGATGCCTGCTGTTGATGGAGCGATGTCAGAAAGCTTGCGAGCAATAGGCGGCTCAGATACCTGAGGTGCCGATCCTTGGGTTGAACCTGCTTGTGCGGGAGCGCCAGGTTTGGCAGCAAGAATTGCATCAACTGGAGCAGAGGCAAGACGACGCTCTAGTTGATCAAGGCGAGCGCGAAGTCCGCGCTCATCAGCATCAATTGCCGGTAGCAAAAGGCGGGCACACATCAGTTCGAGTTGCAGCCGCGGCGCAGTTGCACCTTTTAATTCGCCGAGCGCTTCGCTCACGATGTCTGCCGCGCGAGAAAGTTCAGCAGTACCAATCAATTTTGACTGTTCAAGTTCACGTGCAATGAGTTCGTCTGGTCCATCAATCAGCGCAGCAGCTGCAGCCCCCGGCACATGCTGCAACACAATCAAATCTCGAAGGCGTTCAACAAGATCGCTCACAAAGCGACGTGGCTCGTGGCCGGCATCCATGACTTTTTCAATGGTGCCAAATAACTCAGCGCCGTCGCGGGAAATTAATGCATCGACAGTTTCATCAAGCAATGTCATATCGGTCATACCCAGTTGCATCACAGTGTCGGCGTATGTCACACCTTCAGGACCCGAACCTGCAATCACCTGACCAAGGATTGAAAGACTGTCGCGCACACTGCCGGCACCTGCCTTGGCAATGAGTGCAAGCGCAGCGGGGTCTGCGGAGACACCTTCTTGATCACAGATTGAAGCCAAGTGAATCTGCAGTTCGCGAGCTGAAACCAAACGAAAGGTGTAGTTGTGCGTGCGCGAACGAATAGTTGGCAACACTTTGTCGACTTCGGTGGTCGCGAAAATAAAGCGCACGTGAGGAGGCGGCTCTTCGACCAGTTTGAGTAACGCATTGAAACCCGCTGAGGTAACCATATGAGCTTCATCGATGATGTAGACCTTGAAGCGCGACGAAGCCGGAGCAAACATCGCACGCTCACGCAGATCACGAGTGTCTTCAACACCACCATGACTGGCTGCATCTAATTCAATGACATCAATTGAGCCTGCGCCATTAGGGGCCAGATCGAGGCAGCTCTGACATACGCCGCAGGGAGTGGGCGTTGGGCCCTGCTCACAATTAAGCGAGCGGGCCATGATGCGAGCAGTGGAGGTCTTACCGCAGCCACGAGGGCCAGCAAACAGATACGCATGATGGGTGAGGTTGTTTTGCAAGGCCCGCGTCAGTGGCCCGGTGACGTGCTCCTGACCGACCACTTCCGACAGGGAAGCTGGGCGATAGGTGCGATACAAGGCCATAGACACGGGTCTGAGTCTATGGCCCTGAACCGACAACGCGGCAGGTGTAAAGAGTTACTGAAGGAACAGGGGCTACTTCCGAATCCCAATCGGTATCGTCCACCCTGAATATGCCTGACCAGGCCAGCCAATGCTGCGAATTCGCACGGTCATGCCACCAGTAGGAACGTTGGCGAGACTGAAGGCAGCTTGCGTCGCACCGACGATTGGCGAATCAAAGTGTGTCCACGTTGTGGTCCCGGGCCAGATGTATTCAAATTCATAACCCAAGACGTTATCCCCGCCTACTTCTGCGCCGTCAGGTCGTTTCCACCTTATTGTGAGCACATCAGATGAGCGTTCATAGGTAGCAGCGAAAGCATCTGGCGTTGGGACAGTGTCGGTGAACTGGCGCGTGGGTGACACCCCAGAAGAGCGTGATTTAACCCCGTGGATATCAATTGTCTTCACAGAGAAGTTGACACTCTCATTTAGTCGTGCCCCAAGTTCAGATCGGGAGAACCTTGCAGCTGTCTTAATTCCAATTGTCCGCACAACCACAGGTTCTTTCTGACTTGAAGTTTGCGCGGATATTTCATATCCACGTATTTCATCAGTCGGAAGCGAGCTACCGTTCCAAAACACAAGCATTGCCGATGCGCTTCCCCATGCACTCACATTGGTTGGTGGTTTCAGTTGGTCTGTGGCTTTGAGAGCAATAAGTGACGTCCAACCTGACGTGCCGGCTGAATTCACCGCCCGAAGCCGGTAGTAATACGTGACTCCACCCAGGTTCGGGAGCGGGCTCACATACTTAAAAGTATTGGCACCTAGGTCTACCGAGTAACCCTCAGGCCCATCACATAAGTAAGGGCACTGCAAGTTGAGTTCGTAGCCGGTCACTGCATCCTCGCCAAGGGTACGTGGTGCATCCCAAGTTTGCACTGCAGCGCCTGCGACCTGTCGAACCTTGAAATTCAGTGGCACCGTTGGTGCGCTATATCGAATTCCAGAGGAACTTGAAGGTGACGGTGTTGCCGAAGGTGCACCCGGAGACCCCGCGCGCATTTCAGTCCATTTCGCATTTGTTTCTGGCGATCCCGACCACATCTGGACACCGAGTAAGTCAAATGGCGCTGCGGTGTAGAGGTACCAGAACGTTGCGTCAATACCCAGAGCCGCAGAGTCGCGGTACGTCTGCTCAAGCAGAGTCGCGCCCTGCGCATCCGTAAAATGCGTACCTGCTCGAGATCCTGGACCTGCAAGTCCGTAATTCACTTCGGTGTCGAAAATTAAACGATCAAGTAGTGGTGAATCCGGGCCAACTGCTTTAACCACCGCAGTTTGCCAGGCTTTGATATCGGAGATCCGCTGCGCTGAGATTCCAGCAATAGGAATGTCTCCTGCTGGATACGTATGAATGGTGTATCCATCAAATGGGTTTCTGTATTGTTCCAATGCTTGAAGGTATCCGGTAGTGAACTTCGCTGCTGGTGAAACTAATCGTGTTGTTGTTGAAGCCATCAATACAAGAGCATTTGCGTTTTTGCTTTTGATGATGTCGTACGCGGTTTTCGTCAGTTCTGCTAATTGGTTGAATGAGCCAGTCCAGAAAGTCTGAAGATTTGCTTCATTCCACACTTCATACGCCGCAATGCGCGAGCCATAACGATTCACTACTGCCTGAACGTATGCACTCCAGTTGTCGATATTGCGCGGTGGACTAGCTGTTCCTAATCCCCAACGCGGATCACCAGCATTGGGATCACTTGCAGCCCATTGCGGAGTCAAGCCAAGCACCAACATCGGTTGAGCGCCTGATGCTTCAGCCTGCGCTACTCGTTGGTCCAAGACAGACCAATCGAAGACGTCGCGCGCTGGGTTCACATCTTTCCAAGCAGTCTTCATATCCCACAAGCGATGCATGCCTGCTTTCAGTGGCACTGCACCGGTGACTTCTGGCGCAACTTCCATCGACATGAAGTAACTCGCGCGTGCAGAAGTCGTCTGGAACCTCTTGAGGCCTGCATCAATCTGTGCAGTGGTGAGGTCAGCGGCCTGGGCACTTGTTGGCACGAAGGTCATGATCGAACCGATGCCTAAAACAATGGCCGCAATCTTGATCATCAGATTATGTGAACGGTGTGCACGAGTCATGCCGTGAATCCTTTGCT
>CANJCG010000079.1 GCA_947472655.1 Actinomycetota bacterium | reverse complement strand
GCTATCACGGCATGGCTCCGCTGATCTCTCATATTTATGAAGAGGGAATGTTGGAAGCAGTTGCTGTGCCACAGACCGAGTGCTTCCAAGCTGCAGTGCTCTTTGCGCGCACCGAAGGCATCGTGCCGGCTCCAGAGCCAACACATGCACTCGCGCTAGCAATCCGCGAAGCGCTCAAGGCAAAGGAAACCGGCGAAGAAACGATCATTCTCACGGCGCTGTGCGGCCACGGTCACTTCGACCTTGCGGCCTATGACTCATACCTTCGCGGTTCGATGGTTGATGAGAACTTCGATGAAGCTCGTTTGCAAGCAGCGCTCCATACCGTTCCGGTGCTTGCAGGTCAGTAAGGATCTCAATGAGCAGGAGCCCCAGTAGTGAAGTTACTGCTGGGGCTCTTGAATTTCTCAAAGTGACCTGTGGTTTTCCACATCTATGAGTTGCCGCTGACCTAACCGACGCGCACTGTTTGCGCATGACTGATTCAGTGCTTTGCCGTAGTTATCGAGTTTCCAAAGTATTGGCAGTTGTCACTGCGGTATTCGCGTGGGGAATTGTCGGGAGTGCCTCAGATGCGTTCGCAGCTCCTGCATGCAACGTCGCACCAGCCCTCGGAGTGACGGTGACCTGCACATTTAGTTCAGGTGGCTTTACTGACTTAGTTGTGCCAAGCGGCACAGCTTCGGTCACGATCGTTGCCATAGGCGGTTCAGGTGGCGCCAACTCCGGCCTGAGCTCAGGCGGTTCAGGTGCTCGCGTGTCTTCAAGTGTGAGTGCCTCATCCGGGCAGACCTTGCGGGTGTATGTGGGTGGGGGCGGAATCATCGGAGGCGCGGGAGGTGCTGGTTACGGTGCGGGTGGTGACACGGGTGCCTACGGCGGTGGCGGCGGTGGTTCATCCGCAGTTTTGCTGAATGGCACAGTCATCACTGTTGCCGGCGGTGGCGGTGGCGGCGGTGGTGCTGGTGCCGGCGGCATTGCTGGTGGAGTGAATGGTGCCGGTGGTGCCGGCGCGGGACCGAGTGATAGCAATGGCACCCCAGGAGCCGGTGGTGCCGGCGGCATTGGGGGCACGTTCGTGGACAATGAGCCCAATTTCCACGCTGGTGTTTACGCAACTAGTGGTGGCAGTGGCTACAACGCAAGCGGTGGAACTGGTAGCGGCGGTGGCGGCGGTTCGACCAGTTCCGGAGGAGCCGGTGGCGCTGGCTGGGGCGGCGGCGCAGGTGGCGGATACGCGTGGGGAACCAGTTCTACCTCTGGCGGTGGCGGCGCGGGCGGAAGCTATGGCCCAGCAGGAGCGGTGTTTGCCTCAGCGGGCAATGCCACAGTGAATGCCAGCGGAGCAGCGGGCACAGTGCAATTGACCTTTAACGCCTCATCTACCCAAAGCGCACCACAGTTGCCGCCCGACATCCTCCAAGGCGTGGGCGTCAAGGACGGACTATGCGTGGGCGTAGATCAGCCAGCGTTGAACTGGGGTGGATCGAGTAACGGCGGATGGGGACGCTCGTGGGCTCAGTGGGCGAACGGCGGCCTTGGAGGCTTCGTCTGTCAGCGCACATTGAGGTACAACCCAACTCTCCAACAGTGGGTAACCGTTGTGTAACCCGCAAAGTATGTGAATCATGTGTCTTGGTATGTGTGGCCACCTGTTACTCATTACATTTAATGTGGTGGTGTTTGACACTTGATTTACATGGACACCTAGATCAGTCGACCTAAATGACATATGTTGGGATTCACATGAATGTAGGTAGCGATACCCAACGTGATTGGTGTGAGTCGCTTCGTGTAACAACGCCACTGGCATCGCGGATGCGGCGATGAGCCTCGCAAACGTATTAGTGGTCGACAACCACGCATTTACTTTGGCTACCTTGCACGGAGCTTTACAAGGCAGAGGGCTCAACGTTCAAGCGGCTAAGTCAGCACGCGAAGCGATTGAACTAGCGGTTCACGCAAAGTTCGATGTCGCGCTATTAGATCTCGATTTGGGTGTCGGACCCACGGGCATCGATTTAGCAATCGAACTGCGGAATCGAAATCAGTCACTCGGAATCATTATTTTGACGAGTTATCGCGACCCTCGGTTGGCCGGTCATGAGCTCAAAGGCATTCCGAGGGGTGGCGTTTATTTATGTAAATCGGATGTCACGGATGTCACGCAACTTGTTCGCGTGATTCAGACAGTCTCGCGTCAACCACAGGGGAGTCGAAAGCGAACTTCTTATGTCTCCGGACCGACTGCAGAACTCACAGATGCTCAAGTGGAAATTCTACTAGCAGTCGGTAGTGGAGCTACCACTCGGGAAATTTCCCTGCGCCGCGGAGTTTCGGAAAGCGCTGTCGAGCAGATGTTGAACCGGATCTGTGATCGATTATTGATCAAGAAAGATGGACGCTTCAACCAACGGGTGCAACTCGTGCAGGCACTTAATGAGTTACGCGGCCAAGGTCTAGGCGATTCGAATGCATATTAATTGGCTTGAACGTTTATTGCGGTCAGAGGCGGTGTCAAATAAGTCGCTGGCTTGGTTCTCGGTTGTCGCAGTTCTATCTGTTGTGTTAACTGTTCCAGAGCCAAACGACATTGAAATAGCAGATGTTCGATGGTGGGCGTGTGCAGTTTCGGCACAAGTGGTGTTTGTCATGGTTCTGGTCGCGAATCGGGCACTTTCGGCCCGAATGACATCGGAACGCACAGCAGTATCTCGTCTCACCATGATCGTCATAGCTGGAAGTTTTCGTGCAGTGGTACTGGCACTGACTCTTTCCGCATTCAACCTGGACAGCACCTTCCGCTTCGACAATCCAATGCGATTACTAGTTTCGGTTTTGACATGTGTGATTTGGATGGCAGCCCTGGGCCTGCTCTTTCAAAACTCGAGCGACTTCAAGGTGCTCTATCGGAAACTCTTACGGCAGCAAGTGCAGATGGCTGCTACTCAAACTCAGCCAAGTGACATCCCAGAGGTTCTCGCGCAATGGTCGACATTACGCGAACAAATTCTTACGTCTGCCGATGAGGCGCATCGCAGACTTGACTCGGTGATAGTCCCGGATGTTCAGTCCTTCCAAGATGCGGCAAAGATTTTGAGTAGCACCATTGATGCACAGGTTCGTTCTATGAGCAAAGAATTATTGGGCACGCTTGAGATCAATTCGTCAAAGGTTCCGTACGCATCATCAATCAGGGAAGTTCTCGCACAGTGGTATGTGCCCAAGTGGACTGTTTTGGCTATTTCTGGCCTCTTCGTGCTGGTGGCGAGCGTCAGTCGGGCAGAGATCAATGGGTTGCTCTTTGCACTTGAATACGTTGCGTTCTTAGCTATAACGCTTTGGTCTGTTAGCGCACTGATCGCACGAGCACCGCGTGCTTCGTCTGTTATTGCGCTGACGGTGTTAGCACTATTTCCATTCGTATTTTTGGGCATTTCAGTTCTGATTGGCCAGGTCGTATTTGACGTTCCCGCCAACTACATAGGTGCCTTTGTCGTTGGGATGCAGGGCTCAGCAATCATGTTGGCAGCAGCGCTCCTCACTCGGATGAATATGGAGCAGCAGTTACGTCTTGATCACATTCGGCTCTCTATCGATCAGCAAGTCATTGAATTACTTGCTCAACGCGAAGCAGCGGCCAGGGCTACTGTCGAATTAGGGTTGTTCATTCACCATTCAATCCAGTCTGAGCTGACTTCGGTTGCTATTCGTCTACAGGAAGCCGCGATATCGGGAAAGCCGGAAGTAATGCTCCAAGAGCGCGCGTTCACTAAGGTGAAACTAGATCAGCTACCACGCCAAGCACCTTGGGTTTCTCCACGTACTGGCCTGGACCACATTCGAGAGGTAGTTGGGGCATGGACAGGAATCGCAGAAATTACGTGCTTACTTCCTTCCGAATCAGAAATTACCGCCTCCACTTGGAACTTGATTGCGTATGTTGTTGAAGAGGGCGTGACGAACGCTGTTCGAACTGGCAAGGCAAGAAAGCTTGTCGTTTCGGTGCGGGTCATGACGAGAGCCGTTGAATTGACGATCCGTGATGACGGTTACCTTGAGCCGGCATCTCGCGATCAAGGGACGGGTATGTTGTGGCTTGACCGCATTGCACCTCAACAATGGTCATTGGGTAAAGATGAAGATGGAACGCTCCTTACCGTGAGGTTTACCTAACTCATAGCGGTATTCTGTAGATATACGGAAGAGATGAGTGGGTGAATCCGCGGTTTCCGTTTGTGCTTGCCCGTATTTCGAAATGCAGAAAAATGAAAGGCTTATCAAGTTAACTCGCTTGGGAAAGGTTGATTCCTCAAGCGTGTAAGGGGAAGAATAATTCTGGAAAGGTTAGGGTTTACTCGTGACTGAACCACGCTCCGGGCTGGCCAAGGGCCTGATCTTCGTAGGCGTGGCAACACTCGTGGGCAATGGGGCGGCTTATGCGCTGTCAATGTTCGCTGCGCGAGTGCTGGATCCGGAAGATTTCGGCGCCTTTGGTGCGCTCATGGGTGTGCTCATCATCGTTTCAACTCTTTCGATCGCGCTGCAAACAATGACAGCTCGCCGCGTTGCAGTAGCGGGCACCGATCGGGCACAAGTTGAAGGCCAAGCAGTTCGCCTTGCTCTGTATCTAGCCGTGGCAATCGCTGCCGTTGGTGTTCTCGCGGCCTGGCCCCTTGGCGAGATCCTCGCCATTCCTTATCTTGCAATTCTGCTCGGCTTCTTCTCCTTATCTTTCGTGGTGCTGGGCACTGCATCACTAGGCATTGGTCAGGGTCGCGAAGAGCACATGCGCTTCAGTGCCGGCTTTATTGCCAACGGCATGGGCCGGGCTTTTGCTGGCATCGCTTTCTTATTGGTGTTTAAAACAATTGAAGGTGCAGCCCTTGGCATTTTGATTGGCTGCGCAGTAGGCGCATTCGTGAGTTACCGAATCATTTGTCCAGGGGCATGGGCCAAGTCGTTAACCAAGGGATCGGTGCCGGAATTCGGCCATGTTGCGCACGCGCTCGTAGTGTTGTTCACTCTCACGAACATTGACGTGTTGCTTGCTCGTATTTTCTTGTCGGAAGCTGATTCCGGTGAATATTCAGTGGGCGTACTGCTAGCAAAAATCGCTTTCTTCCTACCGAATGCAATCATCATCGTGTTGTTCCCGAAAATGACTTCTGGCGACAACCGACGTGCAGTATTTATCGCAACAGGGCTCACAGCCTGCATGGGCCTAGGCATCACGCTGTTTAGTTTGATCTTCGGTTCGTTTGTCATTCGAATTCTTGGTGGCTCGCAATACATTGATTTAGGTCTGGGTTCCAGTGCTTGGCGCTTTGCGCTTGAAGGATCAGCGTTCGCACTTGTGCAGGTATTGCTTTACGCGCGCCTTGCGGCTCAAGATCGACGGGCCGTGGTGTTGGTGTGGGCAGGGCTTATCGCGCTTGTCACGAGCGTTTCGCTGTGGTTCCACAATTCGGTGGAAGAAATCGTTACGACCGTGGTGATCATTTCGCTCGCACTGACGGTGATTGGTTTACTGTTTGATCGTCGCTCATCAATTTCAGGAACAGTTATTGAACCGATTGAAATGGCTGAGTGATTCTGTTTTGCAGCGAGGTAACAGTTACAGCAGAAATTCGCGCACCCAAAGTCCCAAATGCTCTGAACAGTCATCGACTGATTCTTTCCAAGTTTGACCCGCAGGTTCATTCGCCGTGTCACTCACACGTTTGACCAGACGAACAGGAACGCCAGCAACCTGAGCAGCCTTGGCCACCGCGTATCCCTCCATGTCAACCAGATGAGCATGCTGAGCTAACTCTTCACGCTTAGCTTGGTCTGCAATAAATGAGTCACCGGTAGTGAGGGTGAGTCCGGCACCGCCGAGATTAATCGGCTCGCCAAAGTGCAACCCAACCAAGTCAAAAATGGCCTCATCGTCTAAGTCATGTTGGGTGACCACACTGATCACATGGGTACCCACAAAGTCATCGTGAAGGGCACCAGCAGTGCCAAGGTTCACAATTTCTTTGGGGGAATGCGCACCCAAGATGGTCGCCACGGCCACTGCCGCGTTGACCTTGCCCACCCCTGTCACCAAAATCGGTAACTCGGTGATGTGTAAATGGGTGGCTTCTTCCTCAAGGGCAACCACAAGGAGGGGAAGGTCACTTGAAATCGTCCGGTGCAGGCGCATGGTCGACACTCTAAAGTGAGCACTTCACAACGAGAGGAGCACCATGGCATTGCCCGAGCTGAGAATGACCTCAGTGGTGCGAGCCGTGTTCGGACTCGTTGGTGGCTTCTTCATTTTGATTGCTCTAGCTGTATTGATGGCTGGCGTGCGATCCGATCAGCCAACACAGATCCCGGTCGGCGGAAATCCAGCAGTTGTTGCTTCACCTGCGCCATCGGAGACCGGGCTCATCCCAACTGCATTGGATCCTGCCGTTTCGGCGATTCAACAAAGTGATGTGAGATCTCAAGAATTCGTCGCCGCAAAAGATCTTTCGAATGTGAAGTCCACGGCAGTTGGTTATCGCGTATCGGCTGGCGGGGTGAAGCCCATTGAATTAGCTTCAGTCATCGCTCAACAGTTTGGTGTCACCGGACAGCCAGTCAAGGGCGATAACAATTCATATGTCGTTTCTGGTCCGGCCAGTGGCCCTGAGGTCACAGTGTTTTCAGACCCGCTAGTTCGCTGGCATTACATAGATCAGCGGTTGATCGCTGGAAAACCTTTGAGTCAAGATGCGGCCAAGCAGATCGCTAAGACGTTGCTGGCACCCTTGGGCGTACCGGTGGCCTCAGCGGAATGGGACATCAGTGCGGACCAAAATCGAGTGGTGGTTCGGGCCTGGCTCGTGCTGAAAGGGTTACGCACCGAACTGGGCTGGACCGTGGTGGTTGCTCCTGATGGCGAAGTGGTCTGGGCCGATGGTTTTGCGGCCTCGCTCGTTGCTGTTCCGGGCTATCCGGTGCTTGGCGCAGCCGATGCACTTGATCGGGCTCTCAAGCCCGGCTGGGCCTTTGCTGGTCCAACTCCATGGACTGAGTCAGGGGCAACAGCATTACTTTCAGTTCCTGGACCCGTGCCAACAGTCAAAGGCCGACCAGTGCTTGTGGCTGGTGTTCAGCAACTGTTGGTCAATAAAGCGGAATTGGGTTTGGTTCAGTTCTGGCAGCCAGATGGCAGTTTATTGATCCTTCCCTCATACATTGTGAATACCGATGACGATCGAAAATGGTCACTGTTGGCTGTCGGCGACGCTTATGTAACCACTCGTAATTTGGTGCCTACAGCTGATGCGCCTAACCCCTCAATCATCGCGCGCTAAGAACAGGTAGCCTTCTCTTCGCATTCATTACGGATGTATGGCGAGGTGGCGGAGCGGCCGATCGCAGCCGCCTTGAAAGCGGCCGTGGGGAAACTCACCGGGGGTTCAAATCCCTCCCTCGCCGCAGTTGAACGGAGATGGCGATGAGTGACACTTTGTGGC
>CANJCG010000078.1 GCA_947472655.1 Actinomycetota bacterium | reverse complement strand
CGTTCAGCACGCAAGATTGCGACCCCTGCTTGCAAGACTCCCCAGTGTTGCAATGCTGTGATGCCGACAACCTGAGTGACGGCTGACAAGTGATACGGCAATCTGACAATGCGCAAGGCATCTATTAGCTGCTGGCTTGCGATCGCGTAACCAATTCGAGCACCAGCTAAACCAAAGGCTTTACTCATCGTGCGTGAGACGATCAAATTGGGAAAACGATCTAATAATTCCAAGGCACTGGATGTGCCGTGACGCCGAAATTCAATGTAGGCCTCATCTATAACCACCACTGCGTTCACTGCTAATCCAGCTTCAAGAATAGCAACCATGTCGGCTAGTGGTAGCGCTGTGCCTGTCGGATTATTGGGTGATGTCAGCAACACAATTGACGGCTTTTCGGAGGCAACTGCGGCCAGGGCTACTGGCATGTCGATTGCGAAATCTTCACGTCGTGGAAATGTGAGGTAACTCGTGAAAGTGTCACGCGCATATTCGGGATACATTGAATATGTAGGGTCAAAACTTAGAGCCACTCGACCAGGTCCGCCGAAAGCCAAAAAGATCTGGTGCAGAATTTCATTAGAACCGTTGGCAGCCCAAATTTGATCATTGGTCACCGTGGCTGCAGATTCGCCCTTGAGGTAGATCGCTAACGCAGAACGTAATGTGACTGCTTCACGATCTGGATAGCGATTCAAACTCGGAGCAATTCCCGCGACCGCATCCCCTATCGCTTGAGCAAGTTCGGCAGGCAATACAAAGGGATTCTCGTTCACATTCAGGAGAACAGGCACAGATATTTGTGGCGCACCGTAGGGAACTTCGTTGGCAAGATCCGCACGAATCGGCGGAACAAAGGTACTCATGACTGCTCAGGAAAGCGCATAGAGATAGCGGTACCGTGACCCGGCAAATCTTCGGCATGCGCAAGCGCAATGACATGTGCAGACACATCACGCAGCGCAGTTTCGTCATATTCAATAACGTGAACTCCACGCAAGAAGGATTGAACTGATAAACCAGATGAGTGGCGTGCCGCGCCTGCTGTTGGCAAGACGTGATTAGAACCAGCCGCGTAATCGCCAAGACTTACGGGCGCGAAGGTGCCCACAAAGATTGCACCCGCATTGCGAACGCGCATGGCCCACTCCCGAGCATTTACTGTGTGAATCTCAAGGTGTTCAGCTGCGTACTGATTAACCAACTCAAGGCCCTCTTCGAGGCTATCAACGAGTACTACGGCACTTTGTTCGCCTTGTAACGCTGAAGATATGCGTTCGACATGTTTGGTGAGCGGAACTTGCCGGTTCACTTCCGCGATCACCGCATCTGCCAAAGCTAGCGATGGAGTCACAAGCACTGCAGCCGCCATTGGATCGTGTTCAGCCTGACTAATCAGGTCAGCAGCAACATGCGACGCATCGGCGCTGTCATCGGCCAAAATAGCGACCTCCGTCGGACCGGCTTCGCTATCAATGCCAATTACTCCTTGGAGTGAGCGCTTAGCCGCAGTGACGTAGATGTTGCCCGGTCCAGTGACCAGATCAACTGGAGCGCATCGAGAACCATCTTCGAGCTCAACTCCATACGCCAGCATGGCAACGGCCTGGGCGCCACCCACGGCGTACACCTCTTCAACCCCGAGTAATGAACATGCAGCCAAAATCGTGGGGTGCGGCCAGCCGTCAAAATCTTTTTGCGGTGGAGATACAACAACGAGTGATGCAACTCCTGCGACCTGAGCAGGCACAACATTCATGATGACGCTACTTGGATAGACCGCGCGACCTCCTGGTACATACAAGCCCACACGAGAAACGGGAATCCATCGCTCGGTCACGGTGCCGCCGGGCACCACAATCGTTTCCACATCAACTCGACGCTGATCAGTGTGAACTAAACGCGCCCGTCGGATCGATTCTAAAAGCGCCTCTCGGACTTTGGGATCTAAGTCAGCTTCACATTGAGCAAGCACTTGGGCCGGCACGCGAAGGGATGGAGGCGCGATACCGTCGAGTTTGGTTGACCATCGCGCGACTGCGCTTGCTCCCTGAGTGCGCACATCTTCCAAAATTGGCGCGATCACCGTGCTCGCATCGGCCACATCCATGGCCGCGCGTGGCAAAGTCGTGCGGGCATCCACATGGATGCCTCGAAGGTCAATACGCCGGATCACCCCTTGAGTTTACGGGTAAAGCGTCAGGATCTTTTTAACCCGCTCAGCCAATCCTCGAGAGCAAGGATCGTGACCACGGCCGCTGCCACAATCGGCCAGACCAAGAACATCGCCCCTAAATGCAGCGCAAGCGGCGTTTCAGCAACTACAGATTCAGTTCCAGCAAGGCCTGCAATATCGACTTTGCCTAGCCAATGCCCGACCCACCACATTCCAAATGAGCCGATAAGGCCACTGAGCACGGCGGCGATCAGCACTGAGATCAGATGCTCGCGACGCATTCGAGCCAGCCCAATGGTGACTAAAAGGCCGGCAACGATTGCGAGTGCCCCGAAAGCCACATCGGGAGCCATAAAGCCTTTGGTATCAAAATCCACGAACTGGCCTGACTTCACAACGAATTCAACTCGTGGAGCTAACCGCCACCACAAGACACCAAGGGCCAATCCAATGCCGAGCCCAAAGATGATGCCAGCCAAAATCACGGCCGAAGCTTTACGCGTCGTGGACATCAGCTCAAGCAGTTCGGGCCAAGCAAGGCCTTGAGATCACCGTATAAAGCTGGGCTTGGAGTGACACGAAGTTTGTCATCTAGACGCAGCACTGTTGTGCGCGCTCCACCTGTGAGATGTAGATGCACTTCAGTGGTTCCTGGATGCACAGCAAGAATTTCTTTCAACCGATCCACAAGCGGTGGGATGCAGCGCTGCGCGGGCATAGAAAGGCGAACTGGGCCAGCTTCAGCTTCGCTGATGTCAGGGGCCGTAATTTCCATTCCGACAACGCGCAATCCATCATCATCACTGCGATCTACTCTGGCGCGTACGATAATTACTGAGTCTTCAATCAACATCGTGCTGACTTTTTGGTACGTCGCAGGAAAGACCATAACTTCGACAACACCTTCGAGGTCTTCCAAGCTTACGATTGCCCATGAAGAGCCTTGCTTCGTGGTTTTGCGCTGTACAGCATTGACCAAACCGCCGATGGTCACCATGATGCCGTCAGCATTTTCATCCATGACCAAAGACGCGATACTGCGATCCGTGAGCTGAGCCAAGACTCGTTCTGTTCCATGGAGCGGGTGATCGCTAACGTAAAGGCCGAGCATTTCGCGCTCATGTGCCAGCAGGACTTTCTTCTCCCACTCGCCGATTGAAATATCAGGAGGCGCAACCAAACTGTTGTCGTTGCTGGCATCAAGTCCACCGAAGAGATCGAATTGACCAATAGCTTCAGCCCGCTTGATATCAACTGCTGAATCAACGACTTGCTCATGCACAGAGACCAAACCCTTGCGAGTATGACCAAGCGAGTCAAAGGCTCCGGCCTTAATGAGAGATTCAACTACCCGCTTATTACAGACTGTTGCTTCAACCTGGGCAATAAAGTCATGGAAATCAGCAAACCGACCAACCTTGCGGCGCGTGGCAATGATCGAATCAACAACGTTGGTTCCAACGTTGCGAATAGCCGAAAGCCCAAAACGAACATCTGTGCCACGTGGCGTGAAATCAAAGTCCGAGTCGTTTACGTCAGGTGGGAAAACTTTGATCCCCATCCGGCGACATTCATTCAGGTAGATCGCTGATCTTTCTTTATCGTCTTTAACACTGGTGAGTAGCGCAGCCATGTATTCAGCCGGGTAATTAGCTTTGAGATAACCCGTCCAGAACGAGACCAGACCGTAGCCAGCAGTGTGTGCCTTATTGAAGGCATAGTCAGAGAACGGGACGAGAATGTCCCAGAGTTTGTTGATAGCAACATCGCCATAGCCATTGGCTCGCATACCTTCACTAAAGGGGACGAACTCCTGCTCAAGGATTTCCTTCTTTTTCTTACCCATGGCCCGTCGCAACAAGTCGGCTGCTCCGAGTGAATACCCAGCAAGTTTTTGGGCGATCGCCATCACCTGCTCTTGGTAGACGATCAAGCCGTAGGTGTCACCGAGGATTTCTGCAAGTGGCTCTTCAAGTTCTGGATGAATCGGAATAACGGGCTTTCTTTTGTTCTTACGATCCGCGTAATCGTTATGTGCGTTGGCGCCCATCGGGCCCGGACGATACAGCGCAAGCACAGCGGAAATATCTTCAAAACTGTCAGGTTGCATCGAACGCAACAATTGGCGCATCGGCCCACCATCGAGTTGGAACACACCCAAGGTGTCGCCTCGGGACAACAACTCAAAGGTAGGTCCGTCAGCAAGCTCAAGATCTTCAAGCACGATGGTTTCACCGCGATTGATTAAAATATTCTTGAGACAGTCATCAAGAACCGTGAGGTTTCGAAGCCCCAAGAAGTCCATCTTCAGCAGACCTAGACTTTCGCAGGCACCCATGTCGAATTGGGTAATGATCGAGCCGTCTTGTTCGCGACGCCACAGCGGAACCACATCAATCAAGGGCACTCGGCAAAGAATTACGCCAGCCGCGTGTACGCCGGGCTGACGTTTAAGGCCTTCGAGCCCTTTGGCAGTTTCAACCACCCGCGCAGCATCCACATCAGATTCAACAAGCGCTCGGAACTCGGCCGCTTCTGAGTACCGATCATTCTTGGCATCAAACATTCCGGTAATCGATATGTCTTTCCCCATGACAGCAGGTGGCATCGCCTTAGTGATGCGATCCCCCACTGCATATGGATACCCAAGCACTCGGGCACTGTCTTTAATCGCAGCCTTGGCCTTGATTGAGCCATAAGTGATGATCTGCGCAACATGTGCTTCGCCATATCGAGCGGTTGCATAACGAATCATGTCTGAGCGACGTCGTTCATCGAAGTCAATATCAATATCGGGCATCGAGATACGTTCCGGATTCAGAAATCTCTCAAACAGCAAGCCGTGCTTAATCGGATCAAGTTCAGTAATACCTAGCGCATAGGCAATCATCGCGCCAGCGGCAGAACCTCGGCCAGGACCAACCCGGATGCCATTGTCTTTTGCGTACTTCACAAGGTCAGCAACCACGAGGA
This sequence comes from Actinomycetota bacterium, assembly GCA_947472655.1. GTDB lineage: Bacteria > Actinomycetota > Actinomycetes > S36-B12 > S36-B12 > UBA11398. The sequence goes on along the minus strand of CANJCG010000078.1, from coordinate 2,384 downwards.
AGTAGCCAGGAAAGCCCATCTGCATGATGACGCCGACTTCATACTCTGCTTGCTTTCGCACGTTGTCAGGGATCTCGCCCTTGTAACGCTTTGCCAAGCCGAGCTCGACCTCTTTAACAAGCCATGATTCTTCTGATTCACCATCTGGCACTGGGAACTGAGGCATCAGATTCGCACCTTCAGCAAAAGTGACATCACAACGCTCTGCAATAAGCAACGTATTCGAAACAGCCTCTGGCAGTTCATGCCAAACCTTGCGCATTTCTTCTGCACTTTTCAAATAGAAATCGCGAGCATCAAATCGAAAACGCTTTGGGTCATCCATCGTGGTGCGAGTGCCAATGCACAACAAAACGTCGTGACTATCTGCATCAGAGGCGCGAACGTAATGCAGATCGTTCGTTGCAATCAAAGGAAGTTCAAGTGTCTTTGCAATCTTCATCAGATCCAGCCGGAACGCAGTTTCAATCTGCAAACCGTGATCCATGACTTCACAGAAATAGTTACCTGCCCCGAGAATGTCTCGGTAATCTGCAGCCGCAGCCAGCGCCTTCTTATATTGACCAGCTTGCAACCAACGGTTCACTTCACCACTTGGACAACCAGTGGTACCAATTAAGCCTTTGCCATATCGCTGAAGCAGATCGCGATCAAATCGAGGCTTGTGATAAAAACCTTCCATGCTTGCCAGAGAAGAAACCCGGAAAAGGTTGTGCATGCCAGCAGTGTTTTCTGCCCACAACGTCATGTGTGTATAACTCTGCTTACCGCGCCCAGCCGTGGGATCTTCTGGCGTGCCTTCATCAAAGCCACCACCAAAGTCGAACTGGCGACGTTCAAAACGGCCCTGCGGTGCGTAATACCCCTCAAGTCCAATGATGGGTTTGATCCCATGCTGCTTGGCTTTGGAATAAAAATCGTAGGCACCATATAAATTGCCGTGATCCGTCATCGCGATGGCGGGCATGCCAAGTTTTACAGCTTCACCTAAAAGATCATCAAGACGAGCCGCACCGTCGAGCATGGAATACTCGGTGTGAACGTGGAGGTGTACGAACTGCTCCCCCGATGTCATCTGACCACTCTAACTTTGGGCTCAGGCGCCATCGCGAAGGCGCGCAAGTGAGTCAACGAGATCCTGGGGATATTCGCTTGTGACGCTAATCCGAGCACCTGAAGATGGGTGTTCAAAGCCCAAGGTGACGGCATGTAGCCACTGACGCTCCAGCCCCACTTTCTTGGCCAAAGATGGATCAGCGCCATAGGTGAGATCGCCAACACATGGATGACGCATGGCAGCCATATGAACCCGAATCTGATGGGTCCGACCAGTTTCAAGGTGCACTTCAACTAAAGATCCGTGCGTAAAAGCTTCCATGGTTTCGTAATGCGTGACACTGGCTTTGCCGCCAGCGATGACGGCAAAGCGGTAATCATGGTGTGGATGGCGCGCGATGGGTGCATCGATGGTGCCACGCAATGGATCCAGCTGTCCCTGCACAACTGCGTGATAAATCTTTTCTACCGTTCGGTCTTTGAATTGCGCCTTCAAACTTGTGTAAGCACGCTCGCTTTTCGCGACCACCATGACACCTGATGTGCCAACATCGAGTCGGTGCACAATACCTTGACGCTCTTGCGCACCTGAGCTCGTAATCCCGTAGCCTGCCGCAGCCAAACCACCAACCACTGTTGGCCCAGTCCAGCCCGGACTTGGATGAGCAGCGACGCCAACAGGCTTATCAACAATCACACAATCATCGTCGTCATACAAGATTTTCATGCCCGGAACCGGTTGCGGCACGGCATTAAGATTCTTGTCGACATCCAGCGCCTCAGGGTCGACCTGTAACAGTGCACCGGCAACAAGTCGGTCACTCTTGATAAGGGTGTGCCCGTCCATGAGCACATGACCCGCATCCACCAGCGCCGCCGCTTTCGTGCGTGACAGGCCTATGAGACGTGATAGCCCGGCATCAACTCGCTCACCTTCGAGCCCTTCTGGAATCTCTATCGTACGAATCGTCATGATGCTGCGCTCACTGTTCCTTTGTAGTCCGTGCCGCGCAAGGCCAAGAACACCATCAAGATCGCGGAAAATGTAATGCTCATGTCGGCAACATTGAACACTGGAAAATTTGGTAGCTGGATCCAATCAACCACATAGCCCTGTCCGGGGCTTGGATAGCGAGTAAGGCGATCAATCAGATTGCCAAGCAACCCACCCAAGAGCCCGCCGAGCCCGATCGCCCAAGCGATACTGCCCAGATCTTTGGCCGATCGGATAATGAAGATCGCTACAGCGATGGCAATCACGCTGAAAATCCAGGTTGAACCAGTGCCAATACTGAAGGCCGCACCCGTATTTTGAGTGTAGGTGAGCT
>CANJCG010000077.1 GCA_947472655.1 Actinomycetota bacterium | reverse complement strand
GGCGCATTGCGTCAACCATCGGTTGAAGTACTGAAGCCGTTACTTCTTCGACTAAACCAGGCGGTGCCCAAGGCAATGGTGAGTACGCACCCATGCCACCCGTGTTTGGACCCTCGTCACCATCGCGAGCGCGTTTGAAATCTTGCGCCGGTTGCAAAGCGACAATCGTTACACCATCAGTGATACCAAATAATGAAACTTCTGGTCCGTCGAGGTACTCCTCAACGAGAACGCTTGGCGCACCTTTGGCAAAGCAATTGTCGGCATGCTCAATTGCGTGATGCCTATCAGAAGTGACGATAACGCCTTTCCCGGCAGCCAACCCGTCATCTTTCACGACATAAGGCTCGCCTAATACATCAAGCGCTTTTGCAACTTCATCAACTGAATTGCAGACAAATGCCCGAGCGGTTGAAACATTGGCTTCGGCCATGATCTGCTTTGCGAACGTTTTGCTGCCTTCAAGTTGCGCCGCCTCTTTCGATGGACCAAAGCAGGCGATACCTCGCTCGCGAACCGCATCCGCAGCGCCAGCAACTAAAGGGACCTCGGGTCCAATAACAACCAGATCCGCTGTGACTTTGACTGCTAGATCGGCGACTTCTTCGGGATTGCCTGCATCCAAAGGCGCGACATCAACTTCCGCAGAAATTCCAGCGTTGCCCGGAGCGCAAATGACATAACTCACCGAATCATCTGCCAAAAGTGCGTGCACGAGTGCATGCTCACGAGCACCGGAACCAATAACAAGAACACGCATGTTGAAAACCCTCGTCTGTCAGCTAAGCGCCGACGTAATACTTACTCGTAACAGCCAGTGCACTATCAAGTCGCACCAATGCTTCTTTTGCTTCATCCACCGTGATGGTGCATGGAGGAACAACGTGAAGTCGGTTGTAGTTCGCGAATGGTAGTAATCCATGCTTCTTGCAGGATGCGATGAATTCATTCATCGCAGGCGAGGACCCTCCGTATGGGGCCAACGGCTCTTTGGTCGAACGATCCGTCACAAGCTCAAGTGCCCAGAAGACTCCAAGGCCGCGTACCTCGCCAATTACTTTGTGCTTTTCTCGCAGGTCTCGTAACCCTGGCCCCAGAACATCCGTGCCGATCATGCGGGCGTTCTCCACTATGCCTTCATCCTTCATCGCATCAAGAGTTGCCACGATCGATGCAGCCGCAAGAGGGTGCCCTGAATACGTTAATCCTCCTGGAAAAACCTGAGTATCAAAAGTTGCGGCGATTTCATCGGAGATCACAACACCGCCAACAGGAACATAACCTGAGTTCACGCCCTTAGCAAAGGTAATGAGATCAGGCTCGGCTGCAAAATGGTCAAAAGCAAACCAGGCACCCGTACGACCAAAACCGCACATCACTTCATCAGCAATCCAAACGATGCCGTAGCGATTGCATATTTCACGAACGCCTTCGAGATAGCCCGGTGGTGGAATAAGAATTCCAGCAGTACCAACAACAGTTTCTATCAGCAATGCGGCAATAGTTCCGGGGCCTTCGAACACAATGACTTGTTCAAGATGTGCGAGAGCACGCTCACACTCTTGTTCAGGTGAAGTAGCCCAAAAACTGGAGCGATACAAGTGGGGACCAAAAAAATGCACATGTCCATCGGCATACTCGTTAGGCCAACGCCGCGGATCGCCAGTTGAAGCAATCGCTGCACCGGTGTTTCCGTGGTACGAACGGTAAAACGAAAGAACCTTTCGTTTTCCAGTGTGAATACGCGCCATACGGATTGCATTTTCAACTGCATCCGCTCCACCGTTGGTAAAAAACACTTTGTTGAGATGAGCAGGGGCGAGAGACGTGATGCGTTGCGCTGCTTCTCCGCGCTTGTCATTCGCGTGATTCGGGCTGATCGTGGCAAGCACGCTGGCTTGGTCTGCGATTGCTTTTATAACGCGTGGGTGTTGGTGACCAATATTGACGTTCACCAACTGCGAAGAAATATCCAGGAATCGATTACCGTCGTAATCCCAGACCCAACTGCCTTCAGCTCCGGCCACGGTCATCGGGGCTAGTGCACCTTGCGCACTCCAAGAATGAAACACGTGCGCGCGATCAAGGTCGTAAACTCGTTTGCCCTCTTCTGCAGTCACGCTGGTTCGACTCCTTCTTGCTTGCGCCGCGGTGTGGCTCAGGCGATGAGGTCGTGCAGGGAAATAGTCGCATCCCGATCTGGCCCGACGCCAATCGCGCTGATACGGGTGCCCGAAATATCTTCGAGGAACTGCACATAGGACCGAGCGTTGGCTGGCAGATCTTCAATGACTCGAGCCTGTGAAATGTCTTCAGTCCAACCCGGAAGGTTTTCATAGATTGGCTTCGCATGATGGAAGCCTGTCTGCGTCATAGGCAGCTCTTCCATCCGAGTGCCATCAACGTCATAGGCAACACACACAGGGATGCGATCAAAACCTGACAGTACGTCAAGTTTGGTTAAGAAAGTGTCGGTTAAACCATTGATGCGCGTGGCGAATTTTGCAATTGGCCCATCGAACCACCCACAGCGACGAGGCCGACCAGTTGTCGTACCAACCTCGCCACCAATAGTGCGCAAAGCTTCACCATCCGCGTCGAAGAGCTCAGTTGGGAATGGGCCCGAGCCCACCCGTGTTGTGTAGGCCTTCAAGATACCGATCGTGCGATCAATGCGTGTCGGTCCGATTCCGCTTCCGGTACAAGCTCCACCCGCGGTTGGATTGCTCGACGTGACGAAGGGATACGTGCCGTGGTCGACATCCAGCAATGTGCCCTGGCCGCCTTCAAGGAGAACAACCTTGTTCGCATCCAGCGCCTTGTTCAGCACCAAAGCAGTATCAGCCACATACGGTGCAAGTGCTTGTGCGTATTCAAGAAGTGACTCAACTATGGCATCAACTTCAAGAGCGCGACGGTTATAGACCTTGACTAACACCTGATTCTTGCTGAGTAGCGCACCTTCGACTTTTTGACGCAGAATTGATTCGTCAAATAAGTCTTGAATGCGAATACCAATGCGCGAAATCTTATCGGCATATGTCGGTCCGATTCCTCGGCCCGTCGTACCAATCTTTGAGTTACCAAGAAAACGCTCAGAGACTTTATCTAGAGTGACGTGGTACGGCGTGATCAAATGCGCATTCGCACTGATCAGAAGTTTTGAAGTGTCGACATTGCGCTCGTTGAGCCCACGCATTTCTTGCAACAGAACTGCAGGATCAATCACCACGCCATTTCCGATGACTGGAATGACCTCTGGGGTCAAAATTCCACTCGGCAGTAGGTGAAGGGCGAACTTTTGATCACCAATAACTACGGTGTGACCCGCGTTATTGCCGCCTTGATATCGCACGACGTAGTCAACGCGACCTCCGAGGAGATCCGTCGCTTTTCCTTTACCTTCGTCTCCCCATTGGGATCCGAGCAAAATGATCGCAGGCACGTTGGGAAAGATTACCCGAGTCCATGGATTTCCCCTATTCGCACGGTTATAGGGCCAAAATAGGGGTAACCCAACCCAGACTTGGAGATGCTCACCATGCGAATTGAACATGTAGCCCTCTGGTCCGCAGATATCACGATTCTCCGAGATTTCTATGTTCGTTGGTTTGCAGCTCAGCCATCACCTATCTATCGGAATGCAGCGACGGGCTTTGAATCCTTCTTCCTTTCGATCGGATCTGGATCTCGACTGGAGCTCATGCAGCGTCCTGATATCGACGTTGCTCCCATCGAATTCACCCTGGGATACGCCCACATTGCGATCAATGTGGGCAGCCGGGAGGCAGTTGATGACCTCACTGCGGCTATGGCGGCTGAAGGTGTCGAAGTTCTTTCCAATCCACGGTTTACTGGCGATGGCTATTACGAGTCAGTCATCCGTGATCCAGAAGGCAATCGGATTGAGCTCACTACCTAGCAAAGCCAACACAGATAGTGGTTGACTGAGGGTGTGAGTGATGACCTGCAAGTTCTGCTGCTCGGATACGGCTTAGCCGGTCGGCTTTTCCACACTCCACTCATCTTGGCCACACCGGGCTACAAGATCTGTGGAGTTGTGACTCGCGATGCAGAACGGACCCAACAAGCACTCACCGATATTGCGGGTGCCACCATCTTTGAATCACTTGACCAGGCGCTGCGTGATGCGTCTCAGATCGACCTAGTCGTCGTTGCCAATGCCAACCGCGCGCACGTTCGCGATGCCCATCAGGCCATTGCAGCTGGAAAACATGTGGTTGTCGACAAGCCAATCGCAGGAACTGCCTTAGATGCGCAAGAACTTGCTCAGGCTGCCCGTGCTGCGGGAGTGCAATTACATCCCTTCCAAAACCGACGGTGGGATTCTGATTTCCTGACTCTCATATCTGTTGTTGAGGAAGGGTATTTAGGCGAAATCCACAGATTTGAATCCCGTTTTGAACGCCTGCGCGTAACCCCACGAGGTAATTGGCGTGAATCAAATGACCGTCAGGATCTTGGTGGGGTGCTCTTAGATTTTGGGGCACATCTTGTGGACCAAGCAATTCAATTATTTGGCAGCGTCATCAGTGTCGATGCGTACGCACGATCAATTCGCCAACCAGGTTCTGCTGACGACGACATGCAAATCATTTTGACCCACGCAACAGGTGTCATCAGTTTGCTCGTTGGAAGTCAGGTATCTGCATTTCCTGATCCACGCTTCTTACTCCTTGGCTCGCGCGGCGCGGTTCGGATCACTGAATCTGACACCCAAGAAACTCATCTGCGAGATGGCCAGACCCCCGGCGGTAGTGATTGGGGCCAAGAGTCCTTCACTGCGGAAATGCGAATCGGAAATGAAGACGGAACGACCACGGCAACTGATCTCGCGGTTAGTCCCGGAAGGTGGCCTCACTTTTATGCATCGGTGCGCGACTCCATCACGAAACACACGAAGCCGCCCGTCGCTCTGGGCGAAGTCATTGCAAACTTGCGCGTGCTCGATGCTGCTCGACTTTCAGTGAAGAGTGGTCAGCGGGTAATACTTAGTCCGCCAGCTTCGCATGACGCTGCACCGGATTCTTGACAAGACTCTTAACTGGAGACTTCAGAAAGATGCACTAAAGGTACTTGATTCACTCACGGCTTCCATTGGTCTCGAAAGCAATGAGGCAAACGCTGATTCGCTTGCGCCGATCAAGGTGCTGTCTTCACCAAGTTCGGGGAGCGCAATTCGAACTTGCTCACGAGATGCTCGCAACGCATGACTTATTTGTTTATTGACTTCTTCGGCGACTGCTGGAAAGAGCTGACCAAGGTGGCCACCAAGGACAATCACTTCCGGATTAAAAATATTAATGAGATTCACCAGGCCGATTCCAAGCCATCGGCCTACATCTGCGAGCCGTTCTTGAACATCAACATTTCCAGTAAGTGCCAAATTAATTACATCGTGCACACCGCCAACAGATGCCGAATCATCACCGCAAGACAACACAGCGCCACGGCCGACAACTGTTTCCCAGCACCCTCGTGATCCGCAGCGACATTCACCACCTGCCGGATTCACAATCATGTGCCCAATTTCGCCACCAAATCCACCAGCACCTGTCATGAGTGCGCCGCCAAGAACGACACCTCCACCAATGCCGACTTCGCCAGAAACGTAAATGACGTTTCCCGAATCAACAGCGGCACCTCGCGTGTGTTCAGCAAGAGCGCCTAGATCTGCATCGTTGCTTGTTACCGTGGTGGGAACTTCTCCAAATTCTTTGCGCAAAGCATCCGTGACCATCTGTGCAAATGGCACATCAATCCAGCCAAGGTTAGGTGCTTGAGAAACCATTCCTGTGCGTTCATTAACAATGCCCGGCACTCCGACACCCGTGCCGACCCAAAGAGTTTCTTCCGGCACTTCATCAAAAAGTTCATGAGCCATATCGATCAACTGGGCAACCGAAAGATCCGGAGCAAATTCTGACCGCTGCCGTGAGCGCTCAACTCGCGAGATGGTTTCACCACCCAACCCCACAACCGCGCCGACAGTGCGATCCACTCGAAAATCGAAAGCTAGGACAATCGCCGAACGAGGCTGCGGCATCACAATCAATGAAGGGCGCCCTACGGTCCCTGCAGTGCCTGGTGCTTCAATCACCAAACCTTGTTCCGCGAGCTCAGCTACAAGTGCACCAACTGTGCTTCGATTAAGACCCGTCAGCGCCACGAGTTCTGACCGACTTACCGGCCCCCCAATGTGCAGACGCTGAAGTACCGCAGCCAAGTTATAGCGGCGTACTTCATCTTGCGAAGCAGCGAGCGAAATTCTCATGGCTTTTGCACTTTAAGTGGCCGATGTGCGCTTGCGCGAAATGGCATCGACACTTGCTGCCACGAGCAGCACCAAACCAGTGACAACGTATTGAATACCAGACTGCTGAGTTACAAGCGGCAAACCATTTGCAATAACCGCAACAACAAGTCCACCGATAACCGCATCGATGACACGCCCCCGACCGCCGAAGAGCGATGTGCCGCCGATCACAGCCGCACCCACAGCGAAGAGCAGTGTTTGCGCGCCACCAGTTGTTGGGGACACCGAGTTATCTCTTGAAGCAATCAAGACACCCGCGATCGCAGCCATGAACGAACAGATCATGAAGCAACTGATCTTTATTGTTGAAACACTAATTCCTGCACGTCTAGCCGCCTCGGCATTTCCACCAACTGCATAAATATGACGACCGTACGAGGTGCGCCCAAGAACGAAAGTCCCGACGATGAGCAGCACCAAAATCACGAGCACTGCCCAAGGAACACCTTGAATAATGGGGATGCACCCCACCGGTCGATTGATGTCACCTACGAATTCGCACGTTTGCCGGCCCGGACGCAGGATCTGCCGCTGAATATTTAGGAGGTACACAACCCCACCAAAAAGCACCGCGAGTGAAACAACTTTTGCAACCCATACCGACGTTGCTGAACCTGCTAGACCGATGCGTCTGCGGCTCAATATTGCTCGTAATGAGATTGCTGCGTAGCCGGCAACCACGACTGCCCAGAGCAACCAACCGCCCCACACCGGCATGTTCTTGTTCATAACAGCTAACAAGATTTCGCTTTGAATTGGGATTGTGCCGCCCTCACCAATGATCAGCAGCATCACGCCTTGCAGTCCTAAGAACGCGGCGAGTGTGACGACAAAGGATGGAATACCAAGGCGCGCAACGAGCAGTCCGATGAGAAACCCAATCAAAATCCCTGTCGCGAGCGCTGCCAGTAAGGCCAGCGGCCAAACCCAGCCATGCTTTGTCAGGGTTACACCCAGCACCGCGGCGCTTGTACCCGCAGCAAAACCAGCGGAAAGGTCAATCTCGCCCAGGAGCAGGACGAAGACCAGTCCCATCGCCAGGACGATAATTGCAGTGCCTTGATTCAGTAAGTTTGCGAAATTCAGTGCCGTGAAGAAAGTGTCACCCTGCAGGATGCTAAACAACGCAACGAGTGCAACCAGCCCCAGTACGGCAGGCAACGAACCCACCTCACCGCCGCGCACCCGGCGTGAATAATCGAGCAATGCATCACCGATACCGCCAG
>CANJCG010000076.1 GCA_947472655.1 Actinomycetota bacterium | reverse complement strand
TGGGAAACCGGATCAGCTCCATGGAAGATGTGGTGACTCATGCAGGTTGAATGGACAGAGCTCGCAGTGCCAGGGCTGCTGCTTTCGAGCGGGGCCTCAGTTACTGATCAACGTGGTTCGTTTACCAAAATTCTTTCCGGTCCAGATAACGCGACCGGTTTAGATTTCGTTGGTGCTGAATTGTATTGGACTCGTTCTGCTGCAGGTGTTGTGCGTGGCCTGCATTTCCAACTCCCTCCAGCAGCGACGCGCAAGTTGGTGTGTGTCGTATCAGGGGCAATTCGCGATTTTGTTGTCGATCTTCGCGTAGGAAGCCCGATGGAACGTCAACTCTTTGAGATTGAATTGAATCCTTCGGTTGGCGGATTGCTCGTTCCTGCTGGATGCGCTCATGCGTATGAAGCATTGGAAGATGACACGATCGTGTGTTACGCCCAAGACATCCCATTTTCAGATGATGATTCATATGCAGGAATTCGTGCAGACTCAGCTGGGATCGTTCCACGATCGTCCTCGCCAATCGTGATGCCTCGCGATTTGGAATTTCCGAAGTTGGCTGAATTCGTATCACCATTTGTGTTCTAGTGAAGTTAAACGGGGTCTCTTAATGGGTATTCGAGGAGTTGCGAAATCAGCGAGATATACCCTTCGCGAAAAGGGCATAAGTGAGACGCTACGCGTCGCTAAAAAATACATAGGTCATCATGTTTTCGATGCAAATGAAGATCCAACCACGCATCGATATCGGTTGAGTCAACGCTTGGCTTCAAAGTTTGACGGTACCGTTACCTACGGGCCATTTACTGGGTTGAAACTCGACACGAACAGCTGGTGGGGCGCCGCTGACCGTGGCTCCATGCTCTTGGGTTTATACGAACTCGAAGTACTGACCTGGATGGACTCGGCGCGAGTTGGTAGATCTGTTTTAGTTGACCTTGGTGCAGCGGATGGGTATTACGCGATAGGCGCGTTACGAGCCGGATGGGTTGAACACGCATATTGTTTTGAGATGTCTGAAGCTGGCCGAAGTGCCATTGCACAGAATGCTGCCGCAAATGGGGTGGGCGATCGCGTAACCATCTTGGGTATTGCCACACCGTCATTTGTCGAAGAACTCAAGCAGAACCACGGGGTCGATATCGCGCAGTGCTTGGTCTTAATCGATATCGAAGGCGCTGAGTTTGATGTGCTTACGCCGTCAACGTTGACTTCACTTTCTCGTGCGGCTTTAGTGATTGAACTTCACGAAGAACCAGGTGTTGTGAGCTCGAAGATCGATGCTCTGACAGATGCTTGTTTGGAGAGCTTCACCTGTGCTTTCCTCACAACGTCTGCCCGGGACCTCTCAGCCTTTCCAGAGCTGCAACTCTGGCCAGATGATGATCGTTGGGCACTTTGCTCTGAGAGCCGGGCCTATCAAATGCGATGGCTTACGCTTACCCCGATTTCTCATTCGTGAATTTTTCAACTCGGGAGTAAACGCCATGCTGTTTATGACTGTGCCAACGGCCGGCAGTCACCCTGAGCTACTTTCACAACTCATTCAAGACTGTGGGCTGCCTCCTTCACAAATCGTGATCGTGGCAACTCGACCGAATCTTTCCTTTCCTGAAGGAGTGATCCGCGTTGAGGATTTCGGTCCAATCAACATTCAACGTTGGTGGAATCTTGGAATTACTGAATCCCAGCGTCGAGGAGCCACAGCCGTTGCGGTGTTGAACGACGACATGTGGGTTGCGCCTGAAACCTTCAGCGAACTCCATGAGTCACTCCTTTCATCTGGAGCAGCCATTGCGAGCCCGCATCGTGAGGGTGAACGAGTGGGGCTTAGCAAAGGTCGACTCGTGCCCTACACCCCAAAAATTTGGGGATGCCTATGGATGCTCAATCTTTCAACCGATCTTCGCCCAAACGATGAGTATCACTGGTGGTTTGGCGACAACGATCTTGATATTCGCGCCCGTCGAGATTTTGGTGGCGTGGTGACCCGCGAGGTTCGCTACGAGCATCTACACCCGGGCGAAGGCACCGGGATGAATCCAGTGCTTGCCGAGCTTGCGACCCAGGATGCGTTGGTTTATCAGCGTGATTACGCGCGGATTCAAACGCTCACACGTTGGTGGAAACGTATTGCTTCGCTGTTTGGAAAAGACGTGCGAGGCTAATTTCTTACTTTTCAGGTCTTATGGCGTTCTTTACGGGCCGACAATATTGCGACGACGCCAGTCTTCTTCCGGCAACTTTCCTGTTTTCGTTAACACTTTGACATAGTCAAGTGCAACCTTGAGTGCAGCTTTCGTTGATGGAATAGCTGCACTGGGATGTTTACTGATGTAGCTGACTAGCCAAAAAATCATGTGTTTGTCGTCTTGTCTTGCGACTTTGGCGTATTGGGTGCGATCTGAATTTGGTCGACCATAAGTAATAACGATTGGCTCGTTGAATTCTTTAACCTTGAGGTTGTGCGGGGCTGCAGCCGTTGCCATTTCAATGCGCATCCCGCCAGGCTTTGCCACGCGGAAATTGCGGATTTCTTGAAAACTTCTCAGCGTTGTGACACATCCGCTCATATTGATGTAGGTCGGCTGAATGAGCTGCTGCGAAATCCATTCAGCAACAGGAAGTTCAAGGGGCCCTTCGACGGGAAATGAGGTCCAAGACTCAAGATCCACATCGCGTGGTCCACTGAAGAGTTCATCGCCCTGCTCGTGCCTCATGGCCCAAGGGCCAAGGTAGATCGTGCCCTGCGCAAGGGGCCAGTTTCCTTGTTCATCGATAAGTGCCTTGATGCCGGAAGCCTTGACTTCGTCGTCATGAGCGAACCAATAAATCCAGTCATCGGTCTGTGTGTTGGTGTGTTCAAGGTGTTTTAGCCAGAAGTATTGGTGAGCCATCCAAGGCAATTCCTGCCCAGTGCAAATGAGTTCGATTTTGCTTGTAGGCAGGTTGTTTGCTGCGCGTTGGGCTTTGTATGCCTCTACTGCTTTGGCATCGTCATTTTCCAGCGGACCGTTGCTACTGACCACGATGCGCGTGAAGTACTGCTCAGAAGTATTCACTGAATCCAGAGCCCGCAGGAATCTTGGCCCGCCACGGTAAACAGGCAAGACCAAGGTTGGCTGCAATGGATTGGTCACCATGAGAAGGTACCAAGGTGCGAATAGTTGTGGTGGGAGCACTCGGTGCTGTTGGGGGTGCTGTTTGTCTTGCATTGACGAAATCAGGTCACGAAGTGCATCGCGCAAGTACTCGGGCACCTATCGACACTGACCCCACAGCAGTGTCAATTGCCGAATCGTTGGCCCTGATTCATGACCACTCGGTTCAATTAGTTATTCATGCTGGTGGCCCAGGTGATCATCGAAGTGACCGCACTTCCTGGGAGACGACCACATCAATCCTGGCAACCGCACTTCATACCTGCGCAGTTCCAGGCGTATTGCTTTCCACGACTCGGGTTCTTGAAGGCTGGGAGGCTGAATTCAAAGAAGATTCAACACCGGCACCTCGCACTGTTTACGCAGAAAATAATGCTCGCAACGAGCAATTGTGGCTGGAACGTGGCGGGTCGACGGCATCTGTACTGCGTCTTGCGAACTTCTTCTCAGTGCCGAAATCTTTAGGTTCACCGCAAGCAGCTTTGTTGCCGTGGTCGCTGGTGACTGAAGCACTTTCCTCGGGATCAATGGGAATTCGCTCAGCTGCGTCACTTACGAAAGATTTCGTCAACGGTAATGACATTGCGCGAGCTGCTTTGGCCCTGGCTGCTACCGAAGACCGACCTTCAATCGTTGCGACTCTTCCTGGCCTTAAAATTTCTCTGGCGGATTTCGCCGACGCCGTTCAGCGAGCATTCGTCAATGCGGGTCGTCCACGCCCTACTGCCACTTTTGGACCTAAAGCACCGGCTGGTCCACCCAGCTCGCCGGGTTGGCTCGCATCAGTTGGATGGAACTCAGAACTTTCGTTGGCGATAATCGAACAGGCCGTTACTGAATGGGTTGGACCGGCTGCCTAGTTGACTATCCGGTTTGCTGACTCTGCTTATTAACTGACAGGCGAGTTAACCAAGTCTTCATAGATCGCAAAATATTGGTTCGTCACGATGGTTGGCGACCACGTGGATTCTGCTTTAACTCGAGCTGCGCGTCCCCAGTGATTTTCATGCAGAGCATCTTCAAGCGCTTCGGTAATGCCAACTGCGAGATCTTCTGAACTATTTGGTTCGGCAAGATATCCGGTGCGGTGGTGCTCAACGATGTCTGGCAAGCCGCCGATATTGAAGGCCACAACTGGGCGTCCGCAACTCTGCGCTTCCATAGCAGTGAGTGGCATGTTGTCTTCACGGCTTGGCACTGCAGTTACATCGGCAGCGTTATAAAGCATTGCAAGTTCGTTGGATGAATGTGCAAAGCCATACCAATGAATTGGAACACCGGTGGTGTTCTCGTATTGGTTTTCTTTTGGCCCGACGATCACTACTTCGACACTTGGGATTTTCGCTTTAATTTTGGGGAGAGCTTGGGCCAGGAGATCCCAGCCTTTGCGGTGGTCGTTGACGCCGGCAGATGCAAGAAATAACACCAAGGGTGTGTTCTGCGGCAGGTTTAGCTGCCGACGTGCATCAGTTTTGTTTTGTGGTGAAAACGCATCGGTATCGATCACGTGTGAAATGCGCGTGATTGGCCAGCTATGCATAAGGGCGCTGCTCTTGACTTGATCTTCAAGCCAAGTGCTCGCCGGAACCATATGCATGGGATGCCAGTTTTTGATTTTGCGCTCATAAGCATTTCGATCTAAATCGATGCGTGATTCATTTGCTGGCCTGTTGGCTTTGATGTAGCCATCGTTACGCCGATTGTTGGTACCGCTGGCTTGGTAGTGCTCGGTGCCAGACATCGGCCACAGGTCATACATCGACCACACAATTGGTTTGGTGATCTTGCCAATTTCTTCGATGCTCAGGAAGCCGTCCGTCACCCAATGCAGATTCACTACGTCGGCATCACTGGCATTGATTTCTTTGGCGGTAATGGTGGTGAACTTGGCTGGCGATCGCCACGTGAGCGCTGGTGACTTCTGTAGCTTCCAAAGTCTGCGATCAAGTTCACTGGCGAATTTGAACTTGAGGCCGTTGAACTCGGTGACATGTGAGTCGGTGCTGCCTTTGCGAGCCACCCACATCTGGGAGTCAAGTCCGTTGGTTCGCATAGCCCTATGCAGGGCGTATGCAGCTCTGGCGGCACCGCCATTGGTGTCGTAGGTGCTTAGATGGAGGACTCGGAGCGGCACCTGCTCACGGTACCCGGATTCATGGGAGAGGATGAGCGCGTGGACTTTGCCTTTCTCGTGGCGTATCTAGGGCTAATAGCCCTGACCTACTGGCGCACCCGATCGATTGCCTGGCTGGCTGTTGGCCTGGCCGCTTCGGTGTCGATCGCCGGCGTGCTGGTTAACCTCGCTGAGAATTTTGGGCATCTCTTCACTCGAGTTGAACTTCAGTGGGTGCTTCTCGTGGCGTTAGCGATTCTGGGGGCTCTGGGCTACCTACGCGGATCGGTGGGAGATTCAGGGCTACGACGCCAATTCCTGACGATTTGGCTCCCATTTATCCTCCTAGTGCTGTTTTTCTGGGTGGTCACCACCTTCTGGACCGCTGGGGCAGCTTTCGAGCACCCAGTGAGTTACCTCATGGGTCATGCTGTTGCCGAAGACAACGCTAAGTGGCTGGACTTCACTTCACAGATGGCCTCAGGCTTGCCGATCGATCAGGCAGTACCGATGGGTGGGCCACTGGCGCTCGTGACTACTTTTGTCGCCACAGTTATGGGGGTCGTGTCACAACTGCTTCTCGGCGGATACAACCAAGTAGCAGTTGCGGCAAACACGGTTGTCTTTGGTCAATTTTTCCTCGTAGCCTTAGCCCCTCTCGCCCTTGCCCCACTCGTTGAAGCTCGGGTCAATAACCAGAAAGGCGAGCAGGCGCACATTCCTGTCCCACTCATTTGGCTCGGCGCACTCGTGCTGACCTGTGCCAATCTCATTGCAACTGGCTACGGCCATTACACCTTCCAATACACAGTTCTCATTGCTGCTCTTTGGTCTGCCACATTCATGAGCGGTTGGGCCCGAGGTCATGGACGATTACTCACCTCACTTGCTGTAGCTGCTGCAATGACCGTGTGGTTCCCCTTAAGTGCACTAGCAGTGATTGTGATGATTGGTTTACTTCTTTGGCTGATCAAGAGAATTCGCCGTTCTGGCTGGACTCGAGGCAACCTGCTTGACCTTGGAATTTGGCTCGTCGTTGGCATTGCACTTTGGGAGCCGATTCGCAGTTCACTTTCATTTGTTGTTGATTCAGGGCCATCTGCATCGGGTGCGATAGGCAGCGTGCGTGGCATTGTTGCGGCAGTGAGCACGGGTCTGGGTGATTCAACCTTGTTCGCAGCCACGGGCGGGACAGATACAACCGGACCGATCCTTGCGATCGTCGCCGTAGCCGCCGCGTTAGGTGCGGGTTATTTGGTTAGCCGGCAATCTGCTTCGAGCCCATCGGCCATTTACGTCCGTTTTGCACCAGTTATTTTATTGGTGTTCATGGCATTCAGTATTACGGTGCTAGACGCCTGGGCAACAGGCTCTGGACCTCATTACGGATCAGTCAAGTTCACGTTTATGGCCGCCGTTGTGATCGCAGCCACCTGCTTGCCGTTCGCTCTCATGTTGCTTGATCGTGAAGCAGGATCAGAAATGACGCCTCTTCGCTGGATAGGTATCGGTGCTGTTGTCGTCCTGCTCATGATCGACACGATCCTGCCGCGCGCAATCGCTGCTACACGCCCTGAGCAGTGGTCTCCGGCTCATCCGTTCAACAACGCACAGAGTTACTGGTGGCCAGCCGACGTGAATGGTTCAGGGCAACAGTCAATTGCAACAAATCCAATTGGATGTGTGTATTTACCAAATGGAGCGAAAGCTCCATCAGCACTGTTGGTTTCACAAGCTTCTGATGCACAACGCGTGTATTCATGCACACGCCTTCTTGCTGGCTTGGCTGGCGAAGACACCTCCGGCCAGCTACTGGTTGACTGGTTGCGCCGTGAATGGCTCACCAACACGGGTGCGTGGTCAGATGTTTATGACTCTCTTGCAGCGATGCCAGATTCAGTTCTCGATAAGCCATTGATCTTGCTCAACGATACGTCTGAAGTTGTTGGACTGGATTCAATGCGGTCACTTCTCCAACGCTACGGAAAGTTTGCAGCGAAAACACCTGAAGAGCTCGCTGTTATTAACGGCCCGAACTAGCAACTTGATAACGGTTGAGAATGTCGAGATAGACATTCTTTACCCCGGCTGAGAGTGTTGTTTTCACGAGCCTTTCAGTCAAATCTAAGTCGTCGGGTACTAGCCGAAGATCGTGCGCTTGCGCTCCTGAACTTGCGTGATTGCCGTAGGCAACCGGAATCTTTGTGTGTGCAACGTCTTGCATCATGTTGATGAGATACCCAAGAGAGGTTGCTTGCCCTGAAGCGATAATCGATGTGGAATGTGCAGGTCGGGGGTGATTCATCGCTTGACGTATCTTGCT
>CANJCG010000075.1 GCA_947472655.1 Actinomycetota bacterium | reverse complement strand
CTATGGACTTCATGATCAAAAGGTACTTGCTCGATGAGTGGAATACTTACTGTGACATCAGCCAGTAATCGCGGTGCCATCAAAACCAGACAAGGCATCGGCCCAGCGCACTGCTGCTTGAGACCCAAAAATTTCATGGGCAACATTAAAGAGGCGGGCGAGTTCCACCCCATCACCTGTTATTGCTGCCTGCTGAACGAGATCCAGCCACACAGACTCAGTTATGACCACTTCACCAGTATCACCCGTCCCGGATGAATACCATGGCACCTATGCCAGAAGTAGATACATCCGAAGGTTCAATTCAGCCAGGAGTACGCCGTTTAGGATCAGCCTTGCGCGAACTCCAAAACCGAGTCTCCTCAACCAGCGCGCCGAACGAGGTTGCTGAAGCTGCTGCGCTCGCTATTGAAATCATCAGTGCGACACTTGAGCCCTACCGCTACCTTGCAGCGCGCGACAGTGGATGGTCAGATATTTCACGTGGCTCCGGGTCGAGAACTCTGAACCCCATATTTCATGACGTTGAGTTAAATACGCAGAGTTTTATGGGGACGATTAAATTTTCCGCTTTCCACTTAGGCGGTAACGGAGCCGTGCACGGAGGAGCTATTCCGATGATGTTTGATGAAGCGCTCGGAAGGCTCGCTAACTTCGGCCGTCCGATCTGCCGAACTGCGTATCTCAATGTTGACTTTCGTAACGTGACTCCGCTTGACGTAGACCTACAAGTAAGCGCACGTATTGAAAAAATTGAGGGTCGCAAGCGCTATCTTCACGCAGCAGTGCATCACGGAGAAATTCTCACCGCTGAAGCACATGCACTTTTTCTTGAACTAAAAGAAGGCGCGGCCTAGCCTACTTGCCATTTGTATGTCCAGCTAGCCTGCGGTGGTCTAAAAAAGGCAATGACTTGTGGCAACTGCAGAACTTTAACTTGAGCACCGCGAACTGCAACAGATGGTGGTTGGGTGGTGTACGTCGTGACACTGACGACTTCACCAAGTCTGGTGTAAGTAGTCTGCGTCCAGGTCAGGTTGACCTTTGCGAATCTTGCGCGGACCGGACTCGTAGTCGGAGTAGAGCCAAAGGTCGCGTCCCCTTCCCCCTTCCATTCAAAACTGGTCCAAGTGAACTGATTCGACACTGTGGGGCTGGAAGTACGTCGTTGAACATCTGATTCGAGAATAGCTTTTGCCCGGGCAACCGAGATCTCTGGAATGCCTTCAGTGTCCCCTTGCCATAGCGCGGGGACTCCTAACGCGATGAGGGCAGCGAGAGGTGCAATCGACCATAAGCGGCGTCTTTGCATTCTCACCCTACGAGCGTAAGCGATGTCCCAGTGCTTCGGCTCTGGTTTGGTGCGATTTACGCGATGGTGCCATCCATATAAACACTGGACAACTGATTTCTGCATAAGTACAAACAAATTCCATGCAGGCAGCACGCAACTATTTACGTGAGCGCTTTTCGCGTACACGCATCATGATGCGAATAGGTGTGCCCTCAAACCCATATTCCTCACGCAGGCGACGCTCAATAAAGCGTCGATAGCCCGCTTCTAAGAATCCGGTAGTAAAAAGGGCAAACGTTGGTGGGCTCGTCGCAACCTGGGCACCAAACAGAATTCGAGGCTGCCTGCCACCACGAATTGGATGAGGGTTTGACTGCACGATAGCCGCCAAGAACTGATTCAGGCGCCCAGTTGAAACTCTGGTTTCCCATCCTGCCAAAGCAGTCTCAATTGCCACCTCAAGCCGTTCTATATGCCTGCCAGTCTTCGCTGAGACGTTGACGTGCGGCGCCCATGGAATCTGAACAAGGTCGCGATCAATTTCTCGTTCAAGGTAGTGGCGGCGTTCTTCATCGGTGAGATCCCACTTGTTATACGCAATAACAATTGACCTACCAGCCTCTTCAGCCATCGAAATGATGCGAACGTCTTGCTCGCTAATCGGCTCAGACGCATCGATAAGAATGAGTGCGACTTCGGCCCGATCAAGAGCCGCGGCAGTGCGTAATGTCGCGTAGTACTCGTGGCCGCTTGCTTCCTTGGCACGTCGACGAATGCCCGCGGTGTCAACAAACCACCACCACTTGTCTTTGAGCTGAACTAACTCGTCTACTGGGTCAACGGTTGTGCCAGCAACAGAGTCAACGACAACTCGTTCCGAACCCGCCAGAGCGTTCAACAACGATGACTTACCCACATTGGGCTTTCCAAGCAGTGCTACGCGGCGCGGCCCAGCTCCACGCATCCGGCCATGGCCTTCCTCTGGCAATACGCGGACAACTTCGTCGAGCAAGTCTCCTGAGCCTCGGCCATGCTGCGCCGAAACTGGGAAAGGCTGACCTAGGCCAAGTGACCAAAGGGATGTTGCTTCATTTTCCAATTGTGCATCATCGGCTTTGTTTGCAACCAAAATAACTGGCTTACCTGAGCGACGCAGAACTTCAACGACAGCTTCGTCGGTAGCTGTGGCGCCCACCATCGCGTCAACGACGAACGCAACCGCATCGGCATCATTGATTGCCCGCTCTGCTTGCGCGGCAATTGCTGCTGCCATTCCTTTTACTTTGACATCCCAGCCACCTGTGTCAATCAAAATGAAGCGCTTTCCGTTCCAGTCTGCTTCGTACGTCACCCGATCTCGAGTAACTCCAGGAAGATCCTCGACAACTGCTTCGCGGCGACCAATAATGCGATTCACCAGCGTTGATTTGCCTACGTTTGGACGGCCAACAACTGCAAGCACTGGCCAGCCTGCTGTGTTTGAGACTTGGGTGAGATCGGCTAAATCCTCGTCGAATTCGCCGAATTCTGCTCGTGCGGCTGCAAGCGCACGCGCCAGCACTGCCTCGTCGGCAAATGCATCGCCCTCCTCATCTGCCTCATCGAAAGCGGGCAGGTCGACGTCGTCTTCGTCCCCATCAATGGAAACCCAACCGTCAGTCATGCCATTCCTGCTTTCGTCAGTTCGTTCGAGCATCTACTCGAGCTTGGCGCACCTGTTCGCCTACCTGCTGGAGGGTGGCTAGCGCACAAGGATCGCCATTCGGCGAAATATGAAGGGGTGCTTCGTAAAGGATACCGACTTTTGAACGTGGTCTTGGCGGGTCGGTCGCCACCTTGCCACCGGCGCCAGTGATGACCACTGGCAAAACCCTGGCTCCAGTCATGGCCACGAGGTACCCCAACGAGGAAAAATCACTCATGATCCCGACTGCTTGCCCATTCTGCAGTAGGGAAAGTGCCGCTTGCGTTGCTTCAAATCCGGGTGAAACTAATGTGAGATCTCCCCCTAAACCACTGGAATGGCCTGCCAGAACCTGCCCCAAGGCCCCGCCGACGACGACATGAACTGGCCGGGGGGTCAGCGCTTTTACGATCGGAACAACCAGGAGCCCTTCGCCGTCTATCAGAAGGATTAAAGGTCCAGAAACGGGCACGAGGTCGCGGCCTTGCTCGTGGATGTTGTAGAGCGCTTTGAGTGCCGGGCCGCTCAAATTACGAAAAGTTGCGGCGCGAGAAAAACCAATCACTGCGTTACGGCTTGCGCACGATTAACGACTTCTTGAATCACTTCAGCCAGAGTTAAGTCACTCGTATCGATTTCACTGGCATCGGGGGCCTGCTTCAGCGGGCTGGCGGCACGAGTTGAGTCCAAGTGGTCTCGTCGCTGCAAAGCGATTTGTGTTTCAGTCACCGCTTGTTGACTCGCGAATGCAGCCCCCGCTTCTTCTTTCGCTCGACGAAGGGCTCTGACTTCTGCAGAGGCGGTTAAGAAAACTTTCAACTGGGCATTGGGTAGCACCACGGTGGTGATATCCCGACCTTCGACCACGATTCCAGTGCCTGACTGCAGTGCTTTTCGCGCCTCATCACGTTGTTGCTGTACGAGTAACTCACGAATCTGTGGAATTGCGCTGACCGCACTTACCGAATCTGTGACTCTTGCTTCACGAATAGATCCGCTCACATCCTTGCCATCAACATGAATACTGGGTGACTGAGGATCTAATCCACTCATGATGTTTATTGTCTTCGCAAACGCAATAACTGAATCTATATTTAGAGGATCAATGCCCGCTTCTAAAACTGCCCAGGTCATAGCGCGATACATCGCTCCAGTGTCGAGGTACCGCCAGCCAAGCTTCTCCGCACAGCCTTTACATACGCTCGATTTTCCTGAACCTGCCGGTCCATCAACGGCGATAATAATTGGCCTCACGCCGACCCTCGCACATCAAAACCGCGGAGAGAAAGCTTGTGAACGAGGTCATTTGCTACTTCTGGCTTAACCGATAATTCGACGAGCCCGCTTGGCTTACCCAACACATGCTCAATGCGCACATCTTCAAGGTTGACTCCGGCGTCGCCTGCTGCAACAAAGAGTCGCGCAAGCTCGCCTGGCTTATCTTCTATTAGTACAGCAACTTCAATAAACGGTGCTTCAATATTGCCATGGCGACCAGGAATTCTGGCGCGACCTTTCACGCCCGCTTTCAAGGTCGCGTCAATTATTTCTTCGTGATCTTGATCGCCACCCGCTAATTCTTGGAGCACCTGCAGCACTTCTTGTAATTCACGCACGACCTCACTAATGACTTCTGAGACAGGCCCAGCATTCTCGCTCAAGATATCCACCCATAGAGAACTGTCGGATGCTGCAATGCGCGTCATGTCTCGCAATCCTTGACCAGCAACAGCAATATGGTTTGCATGCGCAGGGAGCAGCTGCGCTGCCAGAGCGCTGCTGATCACCTGAGGAGCATGCGAAACTAAAGCAACTGCTTCATCATGTTCTTGCGGTGACATCTCTATTGGCACAGCACCACAAGTAATCGCCAGATTCCTTACATTTTCGTAGTGCGAAGCTCCCGATTCAGACAATGGGCTAACAATCCAAAGGCGATCATCGAAAAGGTCTTTACGCGCGCCCACTGCTCCTGAGACTTCTCGCCCTGCCATCGGATGACCACCCACCAGCCGATATTTATCTGCCCCCAAAGCGATCGCCCGCTGAAGGACTCCAGATTTCACACTTGTGACATCCGTAATCGTGGCTGTTGGGAAATCCTTACTGGCCTGAGCAATTACGGCTGATGCAAACCTTGGCGGGACTGCGACAACAACGATGGTCGATGGTGGAAGTTGGGATTGAGCATCCCCCAGTACTGTTCCTGCACCCATAGTTACTGCCAGTTTGAGCTGCTCAGCGTCAACATCATCCAATGCAACCTGAACGCCAGCACGAGTAAGTGCGAGGGCGATAGAAGTGCCAATAAGTCCGGTACCAATAACTAGAACGGGACCAACCACAGCAATTGGAGGCGTAGAAGTCACGATTTAACATCCGGGCGAAGAACTTGAGCCCCGCGTAGGTATACATGCCTGATGTCATCCCGCGGTGTATCGATATCGGCATACAGCATCACTCGTACTGTGAGGCTTAGCGCTCCGGCAACGTCAATTTCCTGGGCACACATCAACGGAACATCACCGAAGCCAAACTCACGTGCAGCACGAGCGGGGAAACCACAATGAATATCCGGCGTACAGGTGAAAAGAACGCTCACGAGATCATCAGTTGTGATCTGATTGCGTTCCAGAATCGCGGTGAGCATCTCGCCCACTGCTTCCAGCATCTCGTCGGCATCGTCTGCTTTCAGGCATACCGCTCCACGTATCGCGCGCATCATCAGCAGAGCCTACAGACCAACAGCCGTATATAGGGCGTGTAAATCAGTACCTGTGAGCTCTTTGATTTGCCCCGCCTTGAGGTTTCCCAAGTGGAGCGGCCCAATTCTTGTTCGCACGAGGTCTATGACTGGGTATCCGACCTCATCCATGAGTCGGCGAATAATCCGGTTACGGCCCTCATGGATGACAAGCTCGACCATCGCTCGATCCTTGGCCTGCTGAATGATTCGAACTGAATCAACCTTCATCGGTCCGTCGTCCAGATCGACGCCATCTCTTAGGCGGCGCAAGGCCTGCGGGACTACCGTGCCGGAAACGGTCGCAACATATGTCTTATCCACACCGTGCGAGGGGTGTCCAACACGGTTGGCCAGTTCACCATCATTCGTTAAAAGGAGTAAGCCTTCAGTGTCAGCATCGAGGCGGCCGATGTAAAAAAGGCGCTCAGGTCTGTCTGCGATGAGGTCACCTACACAAGGTCGGCCTTGCTCATCGTTCATTGTCGTGACTACTCCGCGGGGCTTATTCATCACCAGAACGATGTTGCCAGGTGCTGTCGGTATGCGTTTGCCATTGACGTGGACGATCGCCGTCACAGGGTCAACACGCATTCCCTGCTCTACTACTCTTTCGCCGTTGACACTTACGCGCCCCTCCTCGATAAGTTGCTCACAACGACGCCGGCTACCTATACCAGCTTGCGCCAAAACTTTTTGGAGTCGAATTTCTGTTTCAGTCATTAGTCACCAAATGCGACAGAGTCGAGAACGTCCTCTTGATCAGCGAGATCCGGGAGATGTTCTGCGAGAGGTGGAAGGTCTTCTAATGACGCAATCCCGAGCCGTTCCAAGAAGGTCGACGTAGTGCGATACAAGATCGCTTGCGATTCCTGTTCGTGACCAGCTTCTTCGATCAAACCTCGGGCAACCAAAGTACGAATAACACCATCGACATTGACTCCACGAACGGCACTCACTCGCCCGCGCGTCACGGGCTGGCGATAAGCAATCACCGCCAGCGTTTCTAGCGAAGCCTGTGTTAAGCGAGCTTGTTGACCATCAAGAACGAAACGCTCAACCAGCGGCGAACACTCGGCGCGTGTGTAGTAGCGCCATCCGCCCGCGATTTCACGCAATTCAAATCCACGCACTGATTCGTCGTACTCCCGCGCAAGAGCGCGAACTGTCGCATCGACCTCATCCGTTGTTTGACGAGTTGCCTGGGCTAAAGACACGACACTCATGGGCTCATCTGCAAGCAAGAGCAAGGCTTCAATCGCTGCAGACAGACTAGGCGCACCAAGCTCTTCTGGTTCTTGCTCTGGCTCAGTCGCGTCTCGTTCCACGTCACTCATTGCCTTGCTCCTCAATCTCACTTGCATTACCTACTGGTTCAAGCACACGCATCTGATCAGTGTCTTGGTCATCGACAGCATTTCTATCAACTTCACGCTCTTCATCGAACTCGTCAGTGATCGTAATTTCACCGTCGTCATTGCCTGTCCAACGAATCGTAAGATCACCGAGCGGCGTTATCTGTTCAAAAGCAACAACAGCCTCGCGATACAAGTCGAGCAATGCTAGGAAACGACCAACAACAAGCAGCGTGGTGTCGCAATCAGCTATGAGCGCTCGGAAAGTGCTTGTGCGCACTCGTCGAAGTCGATCAATAATGATCAATGCTTGCTCTTGAACGTTTACTCGCTGCACATGCGCGTGTGAGGTCGAGACTTCTTCGACTACTTTTGGCGCGAGGGCACGAACAGCAAGCGCCGCAAACTGATCTGGGCCTAAGCCAAGAAGGACTTCAGGCAGGAGCGCAGCAAAATGTGCTTCGAGTCCCACCGTGCGAGGGAATCGCTTATTAGCGTGCGCCATCCGGTCAGCAAAGATTGCTGATACTTCTTTGTAGGCGCGGTATTGCAAAAGTCGTGCGAACAATAAGTCCCTAGCTTCAAGCAGAGCGAGATCTTCTTCGTCTTCTACTTCACCGCTTGGTAGCAGGCGAGCTGCTTTTAGATCGAGCAAGGTCGCCGCAACGACGAGGAAACTACTTGCCTCGTCAAGG
>CANJCG010000074.1 GCA_947472655.1 Actinomycetota bacterium | reverse complement strand
TTCACGCCATCAAGTGCACGCATAAGCAATGAGCGACGAGGATGACTGGCGGCCTCTTCTTCCGAGATCTCCCCGGCATCAACCAACGTTTGCACAAAAGTGTGATCATGTGTGAGTTGTGAAAGCTCACCACCCCGTAATAAATATGCGCGCGAGTCACCAACGTGCATGATTGCCATGCGATCGCCAGTCCAATAGACACAGGTAACAGTGGTGCCCATGCCTTGTACTTCTTCGTCTTCTTGAACCATCGCAACAAGGGTTGCGGCTATGCGGCCGACGACATCGTTCAGCGCGGTTACAGGTTCAATTGGCGGATGCGCATCAAGTTCGGCAAGCATTGCAACCGCTGTAGCTGATGCAAGCTCACCAGCTGCGTGGCCGCCCATACCGTCTGCAACAACGAGCAGACGCGGTCCTGCATAGCCAGAGTCTTCATTTCCTTGACGTACGAGCCCAACATCTGAACGTGCGGCGTATCGCAGTTGCATGTCTTAACCGCGTTATTTCTGCAGGAGCAGCGTCGTGCGACCTACGCGCAATGGCACACCAACTGGGAGTGCAGTTGGAGCTGTAATGCGCGTGCGGTCAATCCAGGTGCCGTTGGTTGAACCTAAATCTTCAACCATCCAAACACCATCTGAATTGAACACTCGCGTGTGCCTACTCGATGCGTAATCGTCATCAACAACAACGGTTGAATCGGGCGCGCGGCCAATGGTGACGTCGGCTGTAAGCAGCGGAACAACGGTGCCAGCAAGGGCGCCTTCGGTAACGACCAATTTTGCGCCGCGCACTTTTGAGGTCTTGGACTTGGGTATTTTCGCTGGCTTTGGTGGGCGTGCTGTTCGGCCTAAAGCGATGGGGCGAGCTTCTGCGGGCTGTAAGAGATCCCGACGAAGCACAAGCACAGTTGCAAGAACGAATAACCAAAGTAAGCCCAGGAACGCTAACCGGGCCAGAGTAAGTCCGAGTTCGGACACGACTTAGCTGCTCCGAAAGACGAGTGTTGTTGAACCGATTTGAATCGCGGTTCCTTCAGTTAGCGCAAGATCAGTGATGCGTTTTCCATCGACCATGGTGCCGTTAGTGGAATTCAAATCTCGAACGATGAGGGGAGAACCCATCACGATTTCGCAATGGTTGCGAGACGCACCGGGATCGTCGATGCGAATGTCAACGTCGGCCCCACGACCAATACGAGTGATCGCGCGAACGAGTGGATAAGCGGTGCGACCAATTTCAAGCCTTGGTTGGTGAGCTATGACCGCAGCACCGACAGCGTTGTCTAGATCAGTGGTGCCTTTGGCGGCAACTTCGGCGCGGGCTTCACTGCGCACCCGGAAAATCCCAGTATCGAGTTCATCATCTTGGGAGATGACGATCTGGACCGTGCCAAGCAAGGTGTAGCGCTGTTCGGTTGCATAGCCCTTCACCAAGTTCGTGAGTTCACCCTGCAGGGCATCGCGAAATACGGCTAGTCGGGTGTAATCATGAGGGGAAAGTTCAATGTGAAAGATATTAGGAACGATGGTTCGTTCGCGATCGATGATGGCTGCTCGGTCATCGAGTTCACGCTGGAGGGCGGATGCGATCTCGACGGGCTGCACTTCAGCCTTAAAGGCTCGCGCGAAGGCTCCGTTCACCATCCGGTCGAGGGAATCCTCAAACCGAGTAAGCAGACCCACAAGAACCCCATTTATCTCGATAGCAGTCTGTTCATATTACCCCGACTGCATGAGGAAACTCGCGAGTGAATTGAGAGCCATCACCGGTTATCGGCACCTGCGAGTGGTCAGAAGTTCAGGCCGAAAGAATTGCAGCTTCCAAACGAGCAAGCGATTCCTGCATCATGTTGGCTGAAACAACAGGCCAGGAAATTCGAGTTTGCCATTTTTCTGGCACTTCACTCCAGTCCACGTAGTTTTCAACCAAAGTGAGCGAAACATCTATTGGCGTGAGGCGAATGCCATAGAAGTGACCAATTTTCGGGCGGTCAACCATCCCAACGGTCCATTCAAGCAGCCGGTTAGCTTCGAAGGCATGAACCTCATTTTCAACCTGGTATGTGGTTATCTCTGGAATATCACCTAAGGACGCACGGTCCATATCCATCAAAAATGTGTCACCGACAGCATGAAGTTGATGATTCGAAGGCGCTGAAATTAAGGACCCTGAGCCATCCATCGCAACGTGGCCAGCAGGAAGCGTGATCATCGAGAAAATCACTTCTGACGAAGCCGGGATCTCTCGACTAACCGAAACTCGCATGGATTCAGACATTGGACTCCTCGTTGAAATGACCTTCAATAATGGGGAAATTCATAGGTCGAGATAAGGGAGAGTACCTCCTTACATGTGCCTGTAGGCTTGGCTTGCCTAAAAAGTAATGCGCGAGTGGCGGAACGGCAGACGCGCAGCGTTCAGGTCGCTGTATCCGAAAGGGTGTAGGGGTTCAAATCCCCTCTCGCGCACAAGACAGGGCCCCGGCAATCCCGGGGCCTTCGTCATTTCTCCATGGGGATGAGATCGGCGGCGATCAATCAAGACGGCGAATTGGCCGCCTCCCGGTTCATCCGCGGACACAGACGAGGGGGCCCGGATCCAAGATCCCGGCCCCCTCTACTTACGTATCGAACTACATGAACTTTGCCTGCCAGGCATCGCCCAGTGAATCAGTGAGCAGGTCGGTAGCCGCAATCTGCTTCTTGGTCAACGGCTGCACGTTGTTGCCGTCCGTCTCCAGTTCCACAATCTGAATGAAGTTCCCGAATAGGCGAACGGTCGTGTACTCGTGGTCGGCGAAATTCGTGGCCGGGTCACTGAGGATCGTCTCGGAGTTGACCCACAAGAACGCGTCGCCATCCTTGGCCTTCTTCTCACCATTGGTCAATGAGGTCGTGATGGTTACGTCTGCTTCCTCCTGCCCGGAGCAGGAAGGCGTGTGCTGGCCTTCGCAGCCCTTGATCTTCGACACGAGTCCGTCATAGGCCATCTTCGCCTGCTTCTCGTTCGCGTACCAGTGGATCTCCTGCGAGATCATGAAGACGTTCTTGCTGCTGAGGCTGAGCACCTCTGAAGACACGAGATTTTCGGCGGCCTTGCCTTTGATCTCCGCATCACCCGTGAGATCACATAACCAAGGCGCGTCGGGCGTTCCCGTGGCTGAGCTTGATACCCCGAAGTTCGAGGCCCTCTGCTTGCCGATGCCAACGAGCTTCGCCTGCGTGCCGTTGAGCATGACTGAGTAGGCGTCGGCAACCATTGCTGGTGAGAGCGATGCAGCGTGTGCGGGGACTGCGCTCAAGGTGAGGGCGGTTGCTGATGCTGCAACCGCCAGCGTGAGGGTGCGAGCAGGACGCATTTCAGACTCCAATTCCTAGAGGTATGAGCTGAATCTAATCATCCGAAGTTCCATGAGTTCACTCAGTTGCGAAGATTACGCGCAGTGCGATCCGTGAGATCCCACTGCACACCCTCAGGAGTGTCGCGCACTTCGATACCAGCGGCAGCAAGGGAATCGCGAACTAGATCGCTCATCGCGTAGTCCTTGTTTTCTCGGGCAAGCCGGCGCACGTTAAGGGCCACGTCAACGAGTGGTGAAAGTAGCGTGCGCGGATCTTGTAAGCCGCTATGCGCAGCATCTGCGAGTTCAACCAACATTGTGCGTAATTCCTGATGCGAGGCAACGTCACTTGAGAAAACTGCATCTTCGGTGCTCAAGGCCGCCGCCAGTGCTGCAGTTGAGTCGCCGGACTGTAGGGCTGAGCGAAAAGTTGCCAGCAAATCTGAATGTGATGTTTGGTGAGTAGCAACGGCAACATCAACAGTGTTAGTACCGTGCAATGCAGCTCGCATTGCTTCAACAGTCGTTGACTCACCGCTTGCAACAAAGACAGATTTGCCACTCTGGCGAAGAGTAAGACCACCGGTGCCTTGCACAGAAACTTTGCCGGAAGAAAGTTCAATAAGCACCGCAGTGTGTTCATCGACTCCAAGAATTCCGGCACCATCGTGTAGTTGCGCTTCAAGTATTTCAAGGCGATGGAGTCCGATGTAGCAGCAACTAGTGTCGTGGCGGCCACCCTCGCGATTATCGAAATGTGGAACAACAGCAGCGCGAATGCCGAGCAGATCACCTAACAGGTTAAGTCCTGCTAACCAGTAGGGGTCTTCGCCAACTTTATAAATCTCATAGACCGGGATCGCGTGCGCACCGATCGTTGCTGCAGCAGCACTACCAGTGACGAATGTTCCGCCTCGCCGAACGAGATCAGCGAAGGCAGCGGGGATCGCAGTGTCCGACCATTGATTCAGTGCGTAAGACGGACTTCCGGGACCCGCAAGCACCCAAGATGCTTGTTGCAATTGCGAGAGGGTGCGTTCATGTTCCACCACAGATGCATCTCTGCGACGCCACTGTGCGAGTTCGATTTTGGTGCCGACTGATTCGTCAAAGTATTGCTGATATTTGGCGCCCAAATCATCAGCGTTGACTTGAAAACCGTAAGGAGTATCGATCATGTACTTAGCGCCGGCGCCCACGTCTTGCATTAAGGCGCGATGAAACTTCACCATTGTCGGGGCATTTTCACCCGAACCCATAATGACTAGCCGACCACCCATTGGAACAGCATGACGCAAGAGGATCCATGAACAAAATGTGAGCCCCTTGTGGCGAAGCTATGCATTGATTACGGGCGCAAAGTCCTGACTTTGGCTTAGTCAGCGGAGCGCGAAACCTCTTCCCAAGTTCGGAAGTCGTTGAGGCGGCGCTCATAAAACGAGTGCAAGACATCGACAGCTTGATTTCCTAGGAGCAGGCGCAACGGCGGCTTTTCAGCGTCAACGACAGTCATCAATGCTTGAACACTGTTATCTGCATTAGATCCCGCGGAGGTCGCCAAGAGCTTTCCGAGCTTTTCGTGGGACTCAACATAAGCAGGATGAACTTCAGAGTTGCGTCGTCCTTCGGTGCCAAATCCAGTTGCGTATCCACCAGGCTCGATGAGCGTGACTTTGATTCCGAATTTGCGGATTTCCTGAGCCAGAGCCTCCGTCATTCCTTCAAGTGCCCACTTGGATCCGCTGTAGAGACCCATGCCACCTGAAGCTGTGAGCCCGCTCAAACTGCTGACCGCGATGATGTGGCCTGAGCCTTGGGCGCGCATAAGTGGAAGTGCTGCTTGAGTAACCCAGATTGGGCCGAACACATTAGTTTCAAATTGCGCACGAATCTCGGCTTCAGTGAGTTCTTCGATGTAGCCCATATGGCCGTAACCAGCATTATTGACGATGACATCGAGACGGCCGAAGTGGGCGTTTGCCCTCTGGACGGCATTTTCAACTGCAGCTTTGTCCGTGACATCAAGTTTTAATGTCAGGATTGAGTCGCCAAACTTTGCAACCAGATCATCAAGGGGTGCGAGATCACGAGCAGTGGCAGCGACCTTGTCGCCGCGTTCCAACGCTGCTTGAGTCCAGATTTTTCCGAAGCCCCGGGAGGTGCCAGTGATAAACCAAACCTTCATGCGATCTCCTTTATTGAATGTGCAGGACAATACCTATGGCACCAAGCCATGCGATGGCTAAGTGACTTTAATTCACTTTTTGAGGTTTGTTTGGAATTCGCCTGCGAGTTGTTCAGAACAACGTAGGGTTCGTAAGTGGCTACCTATTCTTTTGTTGTTGGACCGCTTGCGCGCGTCCATGTGACGCTCGTTGCGGAGCTCAAGCCCTATACAGAAGAAGCCGCTGCCGAGTTCGTCAAAGAGTCACTCACTGACAATGAAACAAAGACCTGGCTGGACCTGCAGGCGAACACAGCTCGCAAGATGGAGTGGCTTCTTGGGCGAATCGTTTTAAAGGAAGCAGTGAGTGAGTACCTCCTTGAAACTCAGCTTACGAAAATCACTGCGAAGCAGATTGAGATAACTCGCACTGAGGCAGGCGCACCCGGCGTGGTGTGGACAAGTGAAAATCCGCTGCCGCTTCCGGTGATTTCCCTTGCTCACACGAAGGGGGTGATCGTTGCGGCCGTGGCAAGCGCTGAAGCTGTTGGTGTCGATGTGGAAAAGGCAGATCGGCAAGCGCCTGTTGTTGAGCGGGTACTTACCGAAACCGAAAAGAAATTATTTGACGACGGTCGCATTTCTTTGCTCAGTGCTGTTGTTGCCAAAGAAGCAGCAGCTAAGGCAGTTGGTGTTGGGCTAGGTGGGGATCTTCGACGCTGGCCGATCGTTTATACCGAAGGCACCCAACATTTTGTGACTTGCATTGACGATGAAGAGTTGGCGCTGGTGGTGGATTTCCTTGAAGTACCAAATCTCATTCTTGGTGTGTGTGTGATCGTTTAAGCAAGATCAGGAAGTTGCATCTGTTCGGGGCAGTTGCGCAGCAGCCCAAGAATTGAAGACTTTTCACGTGAGTCAACGGCTAATCTCCAGCGGTATTTCACACCGACCCAGGCTTTGAGGTAACGGCAGGTATCTGATGAATTTGGTGGCATCCATTCGGCCGGATCTCGATCGCTCTTGGAACGATTTGATGAAGCAGACACGGCGATGAGTGAATTCACATAACCAAGATCGTTTGCAAAGGCTTTGCGCTTTTCTGGAGTCCAACGCCAAGCACCGGAGTCCCAGGCTTCTTTCAAGGGAACTTCATGATCAATATCAAAAGTTCGGGAACTAGAGGTGGTGACTCCGTCATACGTGGAATACCAACGTCCGTCAACCACAGTGCACCCTGAAGGCTTCCCAGAGATTGCGTCGCGGATGAGTACGTCTTGTCGCGTTGTGCAACCGTTTTGGGTGATCCAGTGTTTAAACAGTGAGCGGTCATAACCGCCTTGGTGCTCGGGTGAAACTGGAAGTGAGTTCAGAAGAGTTCTCACATTTTGTGTTGACCCTTGGGCCGGTGCAACAGCAAAGACCCCGCAAGTCATAAGCAGACTTGCGAGGCCGAAAGCTACTGCGCTCCCCCGATGCATATCTGCACGGTAGAGCAAACGCTAAGAAATGTTCTTGTCGAGCCGGTTAAGCGTTGTTCGGGTCAGAGGGTGTCGAGCACGCATTCAGCTGTTGAAGCCAGCACATTGAAGCCATCTTCTTCTGGCAAAAATTGAGTGACGACGCCATTCTCAATCACCATTGCATAGCGCTTTGAGCGCAAGCCGCCCAGGGCTGGAACGTCAACGTCCATACCTACAGCTTTGGTGAAGGCACCTTGTGGGTCGGCGGCCATCACGAATTGCTCGCCCACGCCTTGAGCCTTACCCCAAGCATCCATCACAAACGCGTCGTTGACGCCGAGACAGACAATGGCGTCAACACCCTTGGCTGATAGTTCAGCTGCTTTATTCACAAAACCAGGCAGATGCATCTTGGAACACCCCGGTGTAAATGCACCCGGAACCGCAAAGAGGACCACTCGGCCCTTGCTTAGGATTTCCTTAGAAGACACAGGGGTGGGGCGATCTTCTGGAATAACGAGAAGTTCAACGTCAGGGATGGTGTCACCGATAGCAATAGTCATAAGGCAACCCTAAGCGCAGGGGGTGTCTGCTGTCTAAGAGTTGTCAGTTGTATACCCCCTGGGGTATAGTAGGCAACAACATTCATCTTGGAGGAAATATGTGTAGCCCAGTGAAATGCGCAAGCTGCAGCAAGGTCACCTGGCAAGGCTGCGGTGACCATATTGATCAGGTGAAGTCGATGGTTACCCCCGAAGAATGGTGTACCTGCGAGCGCTAGTAGTTGCAACACCACAAAAACTTTCGGCCCGGAACTCCCACAAGGAGTCTGGGCCGAAACTTTTGAGAAATCTGAAGTGTCAGTTTCGGATGAACTTGTTTGAGTCAAGTTCCAGATACTTGCCCTTCGCTGGCGCACTCAAGGCAATATCTGCACCGATTGGCACGTCACCTGACACCCACACGGTGATCTTGTTGCC
>CANJCG010000073.1 GCA_947472655.1 Actinomycetota bacterium | reverse complement strand
TTCGGCCCCGTATGTGGGCACGTGGCAGGTCATTCGTGACCTCGAGGCGTTGCGCGCTGCGCTGGGCTACTCGGCGTGGAACTACTGGGGTATGAGTTACGGCACCCGAATCGGGTACGCCTATGCGCGCGCTTTCCCCAGCAAATTGCGGGCTCTGATCATGGATGGCAGCATGCCGGCGGGCGAGACGACATATGGGCTTGGTACGTCGTTTCCGTCCAACTTGTGGATTTCCACACAACTGTTCCCGGCTTTGGCGGCCCCAGAGACGGCGCGCAAGATCACCGTGATCGAGGACTATCTCGATGCCACGGTCGTGGCGCTACCCGACGGCACCGAGTTCACCCGTTGGGATTGGGCAGAGCAGTTTCGCCAACTCCTGACGGCCCAGAGTCAGTACCCGACTGCGCGGGCTCTGGTCAACAACTTGTACGGGGGCATCACCTCGAAGACGCCGGGCGCGCGCGCCAAGCAACTTGCGGTGGTCGCGGCCATTGCTGAAGTAGTGCGCTCAGTCATAGAAGGGTCTGCGAAATATGCGCCTGTTCAGGTGCTCGTCAACTGCTCGGACCTGCACGATCGTCCGACAGTGGCGGAATTAGCTGCCGCCTCGGAACCAATCGCGCGCAACTTCGGTACGACTTCACCGTTATTCATTGGCAACTCTGCCGCATGCTTCAGGCTTGCTCCAAAGGACCTGTCACCTGCTGTCTCCAGTGCGTCAGGCATGACCAATCTCAAGACACCGCCCCTGTTCGTACTGTCCTCTGGTGATGCGGCAACCCCCTGGGTGTGGGGACGCAGCCTTGCGAACACTTTCGTCGGGTCACGCACAATCACTTACAACAGCACCCAGCATGTCGCGTATCTGTTCACCCCGTCGGATTGTGTTAACGCACCAGTGACCGAGTACCTACTGACACTCAAACTTGGCCCAAGAAACCTCGAATGCGCGTATTCCCCGGACAAGCGGTTACTGCGGCGATGATCAGGACAGCACCGGCTCCGGACTTCCCGAATCGGGGCAGACGCATTCGCTGTCAACTTTCTATACAAAGCACTCCTAAAACTTGCCCTAGAAAAGGGGCTCCCTCTGGGCGCACTTTCTGTGATGGCCTTACACGACACAGTCAATGAATGCATTTAAAGCCTAACAGACTTGTGAAAATCAACTCTCAACATTCCAGAAAATCGTAGAGTCACTTTGTAACAGTGATCGTCACCTTTAGCGTTCTCCTAAACCATACGCAGTTGCACCGCTTCAAGAATCCCAATCGAGAGGAAGACCTCATGGATTTCACGAATACTTCAACAGTCACTCTGCCAGCAGAAGAGCAACCACACGATGTCGCGGGCCAGCCTGTGATGATCGGACTAGACCTTCCTGCAGAGATCTTTTTACCAAGTCGCCTCGACGCCGCACCGGCAATAGTGATGTGTGCTGAAGCGTATGGACCAAACCACTCCACGCGAACTGTCGCAGCCGCGCTTGCCCAGCGCGGATTCGTGGTGATCCTTCCCGACTATTACCGGGGCGAGGGACCAAAGGACCGCGAAAACTACTCCGACTTCACCGAAGTCGCTTCGGTGATTAGCAAGTTCAACTTTCGCCAGGCCTTTCTCGACATCGCGACATGTGTTGACTACATGAGGTCGCACCCCCGAGTTGACCCTGATCGGGTTGGAGTCTGGGGCTACTGCACCGGGGCAACGCTTGCACTCGCAGCTGCCTGCATTCATCGCGATGTCGCTGCGGTAGTAGCGTTCTTTCCTAGCCAACCGCGGTTTGCCACACACGATGATGCGCATCCGCTTGATGTCATTGACATGATGTGGACGCTGCGGTGCCCCCTGCTTATTGAGTACGGCGATCAGGATGCCATTTGGCCTGTTGAGCTCAGAACCGAACTCGAGCGACGCGCACAAGCATGGGGATTGGATGCCCAGTTCGTCCTTCATCCCGGAGCTGGTCACGCTTTCAACGCGCCAGTGCCGCCTTTGCGTAACGATGCCGCCGACCGCTTGGGTTGGGCTACGGCATTCGAATTTGTCCAAAAGCGCCTGAACAGCTGACGCCGGGACGATTCCATGACTTTCCTGCATTCTGGGCAATGAACAAATAGCATGCAAAGACAGCGCCGACGTCTACTGGGGGTTAAACATGTCTGACGAATTAGAAAGTGTCGAAGATTTTCAACTACGGGCACGCTCTTGGCTAGCTGAAAACATGCCCAAAGCAGGCAGCCTTCCGATTCGCAAAGGTATCGATCCCGAAGAACAAGTCTGGCTCGACGCTCGAGATTTGCAAAAGACCCTGTTCGCGGGCGGATTCGCCGGTATCTGCTTTCCTAAGGAATATGGGGGTCAAGGCCTCACCCGTCCGCATCAGGCGGCGTTCAATCAGGAATCTGCCGACTATGAAATGCCAATCGTCCTTAACGTTCCTTCACTGGCAATTTGTTCAGCGATGCTTTTGGATATGGGTTCTGAAGAGCAAAAACAGAAATACATTCGAGGCGCAATTTCTGGCGAATTGGTGCTCTGCCAATTTCTTTCGGAGCCAAGCGGTGGATCCGATTTAGCAGGCTTACTCACTCGTGCTCAGCGAGATGGAGACACGTACATCATAAACGGGCAAAAGTGCTGGAGCACTAATGCTTTCGCAGCTGACTTTGCTACCTGCCTCGTGCGCACCGATTGGGACGCTCCTAAGCATCGCGGACTTTCTATGATTATTGTTCCCGTTCACGATCCAGCAACACATATGCAACGAGTGCAAATGGTCAATGGAACCCGTGAATTCTGTGAAGAATTCTTCACAGACCTAGTTGTTCCCGCAGAAAACCTCGTAGGTGTTGAAAATGACGGTTGGACCGTTGGGCAACGCCAGTTGTTCTTCGAACGCCAGGCAGTGGGTGGAGGTTCCGCGTACACCAGTGGAATGGCTCGGGCTCGCGGAGCCGGTCATGACGCGATCACTCCGGCCAGCCTTGCTACTCGCATGGGCAAGAACACTGACAGCGCAGTGCGCGAACTTGTTGGATGGTCACATGTGAATGACGTCGTAAACTCGCAAATTATTAAGCGTGTGACGATCGGCATGACATCCGGCGAATATCCAGCTCACGCAAGTTCAATGATGCGGCTCACGGGAGCTGAAACCAATCAGCTTCGAAACGACGTCATGTTCGAGATTGCGGGAGAAGACGCAGTCGTCGCCAATCACAATGATCAATCTGTTTTACGTGAGTCTGGAGTTGCTTATTTGATGCGGCAAGCAGGAAGTCTTGGCGGTGGCTCCACCGAAATGAGTCGAAACATGATTTCTGAGCGTGTGCTTATGATGCCTCGCGAATTAGCCGCGGATCGAGATGTTCCCTTTAGAGATGTGCGTAGAGGGCGCTAATAAAACTAGCTCAAAACCACGCACCCATAATAAAGAACCCAGGGAACATTTGGGATTCCTTATGAATTGATCTCGTGACTGAGACTATTAGCGAGACACAGGTTATTTTTCCAATTAGCCTGTCAGCACGTAAGTGAATCACAGGTGCTTAGCGCCCTAGTTGAGAGTGGAGTTCCATCATGGAAATGAACGACATGATCATGGTGAGTATTGATGATCACCTGATCGAACCTGCAGATACGTTCAAATATTTCCCAGAGAGCCTCAAAGATCAGGCTCCAAAAATCGTGCGACATCCTGACAATCCAAATCTTGAGGTCTGGAGCTTCCAGGGCGATGTCGTGGGAACGCACGGTCTGTCTGCAGTTATGGGTCTTCCCAAGAATGAATGGGGCATGGACCCAACTTCACTCTCAGAAATGCGTCCCGGAACCTATGACTGGGATCAGCGCATCAATGACATGAATGCCAACGGAACTCTTTCACAAATGATTTTCCCGACCTTCGCTGGTTTCGCAGGTAGCCACTTGGCTCGCCTTCCCGATCAAAAACTCGTGCTTGCAGCAATCAAGGCCTACAACGATTACTACGTCGGCGACATCTGCAACCGTTACCCAGGCCGTTTCATCCCAATGGGTGTGCTGCCAACATTCAACATTGAAGAAGCGGCGAAAGAAGTCCACCGGCTTAGTGCATTGGGCTGCCGATCAATCACCCTGCCTGAGACTCCTTATGGCGTTGGACTTCCTTCGTATGCATCTGGCTATTGGGATCCCGTACTCCAGGCAATGTCTGATACCCACATGATTGCTTCACTCCATATTGGCGGTGGATTCTCGCTACTGCAGCGTCCTGACACGGCACGTATGGACGACATGATTGTGTTGGCTTCAGCAGTGTCAACGATCTGCGCAAACGACATGATTCTCGGTGGGGTTATCAAGAAATTCCCTGACCTCAAGGTCGCAATGAGTGAAGGTGGCGTGGGTTGGGTTTCATTCTTACTCGATCGCATCGAGCGTCACTTAGAGAATCAGACGTGGACTGGACTTGACTGCTTGCCAGCGGGCAAGACTGCAACTGAGGTATGGAAGAGCAACTTCTTGGCTTGTTACATCACTGAACCAAGTGCCTTGGATTCACGCAACCGTATCGGTGTTGAGACCATTGCTTGGGAATGCGATTACCCACATTCCGATTCAACTTGGCCGACGTCACCGGAGCGTTTCCACAAAGAAATAACGGCTGCTGGCTGCACTGATGCCGAGATCAACATGATCAGCCATGAAAACACCATCCGTTTCTTTGGCTGGGATCCGTTCAAGAGCATTGATAAGAAGGACGCCACTGTTGGTGCCCTTCGCAAGCTTGCGGTGAATCACGACACAACACCGAAGCCAAAGGCTGAATACCAGCGGATCTTCCGTGCAAAGGAAGCTGCAAACGCATAACTGAATTGTTTGAGTCTCGACCGCAGTCTCAGCGCCCCTCAGAGTGCTGAGACTGCGGTCGTTTCCATTCTGAATGACCTCACAATCGCAGCCTTGGTTACGATCACATCCGTTCAAAACCTGCTCGGGATTACTCGCGCTTAATTTCCTGAAAGACGTGACAGGCAGACGCTTTCATCTCACGTGCACTCCTGCCACACTCGCTTCACAGCCCAAGCGAACATCGCTTGGGTATCATTTTGAAAGGGCACTACATGTTTAATGACAACGGTCACTTCTTACTTGGCCTACTTGAGTTCTTCCTTTTCTTCGCTTGGATCATGTGCCTGTTCTGGGTGCTCAGCGATATTTTCCGGAGTAAGGACCTTGGCGGCGCTGCCAAAACGATCTGGGTTCTTTTTGTGATCGTGATTGCATGGCTTGGCGTTCTTGTGTATCTCATCGTTCGTGGCAATGGCATGCAGGCACGTGCAATCGAGCAGCAGAAGGAAGTCCATGCAGCTCAGGCGGCCTACCTCAAGTCGATGACTGGCAACTCAACCGACGAAATCAGTTCGGCTAAGACCCTGCTCGACAATGGTGCAATCACCCAAGCTGAATTCGAGCAAATCAAGTCGAAGGTTCTCGCTTCTTAAGTTCTCTCAGTTATGGGCTCACACATTAACTGTGTGAGCCCATAACTTTTAGATATCTAGAAGCCGTGGAACGACTTGTGCGGAAAAACGCTCAACCCAATCGGCTGGGTTAGGGCCTGGCGGCGATACCCACACTTCGTCTACGCCCATAGCAGCGAAATCTTCCATCTGGCTAAGGAAGCGATCCACGTCAGGCTCATTTCCTGGCGCTCCGCTGGTAATTGTTATATGAACTGTTGACGGATCACGTCCAAGATCTTCGCAGTGCTGATTCAATACATTGATCTTGTGCTGAATTTGATCTGGCTCATTGGCAAATAAGTTACAAGCATCTGCATACTGCGCAACGAGCCGCAAGGTCTTCTTCTCTCCTCCACCACCGATCAAGATTGGTGGACGAGGCTGCTGGATTGGTCGGGGAACACAAATGGTTTCGGCTAATTGATAATGCTTACCGTTATATGGGCCTTCGTCGTCACTCCACATTTGTAAGCAGATCTGAAGGGCCTCTTCTAACCGCTCAAAGCGTTCTGACACTGGAGGAAACTCCACTCCCAGCCCACGATGCTCGCGC
The DNA here is from genome assembly GCA_947472655.1 of Actinomycetota bacterium. GTDB lineage: Bacteria > Actinomycetota > Actinomycetes > S36-B12 > S36-B12 > UBA11398. The sequence goes on along the minus strand of CANJCG010000073.1, from coordinate 2,052 downwards.
TCGTACCAAGCAGCGCCTATTCCGAGTTGCGCACGCCCTTGGGAAAGCACATCAAGCGTGGTAACTATCTTCGCAAGCAAACCCGGATGTCTATATGTGACTCCCGTGACGAGTAGCCCCAACGTAATGCGGCTCGTATGCGCAGCCAAGAAACCCAATGTGGTGTAACCCTCGAGCATCGGATCGTGCGCAGTTGCGAGTTGTTCCATCTGAAACCAGTGATCCATCACTGTAAATACTGAACAGCCACCCTCATCAGCTGCGCGAGCAGTTGCGGCAATCATCGGGGCAATCGCCTCGGGTCCGCCTGGCAAAGTGAAATTCGGGTAGTGGATAGCAAGTTTCATGACTCAAGGCTAGCCGCCTGATGCATTACATCGCTAGAAAACCTCGCAAAATAAGCATCTAACGCTTGAGGTTCGCGCCTTTAGCCTTAGCCGAAGTATTCAGCTCACTTTGGAACTTCACCATTGATTCGCGTAGGTCAGCATCTGCAATGCCGAGCATGCGCACTGCTAATAAGCCTGCGTTACGTGCGTTGCCAATAGCAACGGTAGCCACTGGAACGCCTGCGGGCATCTGCACGATCGACAATAAAGAATCCATTCCATCCAACGTTCCCACAGCTACGGGAACCCCGATGATTGGAATTGGCGAAAGCGAAGCGAGCATCCCAGGAAGGTGCGCGGCGCCACCAGCACCTGCGATGACCACCTTGAGTCCACGGCCTGCAGCCGCGGTGCCGTACTCGACCATTTCCAATGGCATGCGATGTGCAGAAAGCACGCTCACTTCGTAAGAAACGTTGAATTCATCAAGCGCATCTGCGGCGGCTTTCATCGTTGGCCAGTCTGAGTCGCTACCCATGCAAATACCTACGAGTGGCTGCGCAGCCATGGTGTCTCCTTTATTCATCGATCGTTCCAGAAAAATAGTCTGCCGCATGGCGACTCCGAGCCAGCAGCGCATCCGAGTTGGAGCCAAGCAATGTCACATGCCCAACCTTGCGACCTGGTTTTACTTCCTTGCCATAAAGATGCACCTTAAGTTCTGAGTCTCGCGCGAACACATGTCGATATGCGGAATAAAGATCACCAACGGTGCCACCAAGAATGTTCACCATCACCACGCTTTCAGCGCGAGCTGACGGATCACCCAAAGGTAGATCCAGTACTGCTCGCAAATGATTTTCAAACTGGCTCGTGACTGCACCTTCAATTGACCAATGCCCAGAGTTATGCGGACGCATGGCAAGTTCATTCACCAATATTCCTGACCCCGTGTCAAACATCTCAACGGCGAGCATGCCAACAACATCGAGCTCGCGTGCGATCCGCAATGCAAGCTCTTGGGCTTCAAGAGCTCGTTCTTCACTCAAATTCGGAGCCGGTACAACAACTTCGGCGCAGATTCCGTCGCTTTGTTTGGTCTGAACAACCGGATAAGCAACTGCCTGACCATGCGGAGATCGTGCGACCTGGGCCGAAAGTTCTCTGATGAATGGCACGAATTGCTCAGCCAACCAGAATGAATTTTCTCCGAGCGGCGTGTGTAGAACTTCGCTGGCTTCTTTTGGATCTGCAACGACCCAGACGCCTTTGCCGTCATAGCCACCACGGGAGGTTTTAAGAACAACCGGCCAACCGTTCGCTGAGGCAAATTCGGTCACGTCCTGCACCGAAACTACTTGTGCCCAAGCGGGGCAAGGTGCGCCAATACGTGTGAGTGCTGCGCGCATATGAAGTTTGTCCTGCGCATGACTCAGCGCATGAGCGCTCGGCCACACGGCAATCCCTTGGGCCGTCAGCTCAGCCAAGATGGCCGTTGGCACATGTTCGTGATCGAAAGTTATGACATCGCAACCCTGCGCGAAAGAAAGAACGGCTTTTACATCGTCGTGGGAGCCAAAATGAACATCGTGAACTACCTGAGCTGCTGAATCATGCTCTGAGGCAGCAAGCACCCGAAAACCGATACCTAAGGCAGTGGCAGCCTCAGCGGTCATTCGGGCAAGCTGACCCCCACCGATCATCCCCACAACTGGGGCGCCAT
>CANJCG010000072.1 GCA_947472655.1 Actinomycetota bacterium | reverse complement strand
CCTCAGCAAACACCACAGCTCAATGTTTCATGGGTCTCGCTAACGTTGATCCCGCTTTTGTGACAGCTGCTGGGGTCACTAACTCTCAGCGGTGCAAGTTCAGTGGGGTTCCAGCAGCTGCGCAGCTTCCAACCGCAAAGCGATTCGTGGTTGAGTTCACCAAGGCATTTAAGACTGAGCCCGGTGTGTGGGGAGTCTTTACTTACGACTCAACAAACCTTCTTGCTAATGCGATCCGTGGCGCCGACTCAACCAAAATTACACCGGTGCTGGCAAAATTGAAGTCAGTGAAGAACGTAGTCGGACAAACTGGCGCAATCACGATTGACCGCAAGACGGGCAACCGCACAAACGTTCCTGTCTTCATCTTGAAAGTGAATGCAGCGGGAATTTTTCAAATCAGCTAGCCCACCAGCGATAAAGGGAACACATGTTTAAGCGTATGCGTAAGTCGCTTGGAACGATTGCTCAGAACTGGGGCATGACACAGAAGGTGCATCGCCTTCTGTGGCTAGAGATCTTAGGTTTCTTCCTTGCCGGCGCTGCGGTGGTTGGTGTTCCGGTTGCTTATCTCCTCAATACCTTAACTGCAATCTTGATTGCGATCCCTGCTGGTCTGATTGCATCCGTTTTTTGGTTTAGCCGTCGCGCAATGTCGGCTGCCTACTCGCAAATTGAAGGTCAGCCTGGAGCGGCAGCAGCTGTTGCCCAGCAGATGCGTGGTGGATGGCAAACAACCCCTGGTGTTGCAGTGAACAAGAATCAAGACCTCATCAGTCGAGTTGTTGGTAAGCCCGGGGTCATCTTGATCTCAGAAGGTCCAAGCAGTCGAGTGCTGCCAATGCTCGTGGCGGAACGCAAGAAGACTTCCCGCTGGGTTCCCGATGTGCCGATTTACGAAATCCAGATCGGCAACGAAGAGGGCCAGATCACTTTGGCTAAGTTGCAGCGGGCACTGAACAAGTTGCCTCGCAACCTTCGTGGTGGGCAAATCACTGATATGCGTCGCCGCCTCGATGCTGTCAGCGCGGTTGGAGGTGGCATTCCTATCCCCAAGGGTCCAATGCCGACGAGTTCTCGTTCAGTACGTCGCCAACGCGGAGCTTAGTTCACTGCTCTACGCAAAATAGCAACGCTCCCAACCGTGCGGTCATGAAGACCTCGGCCTTGGGAGTCAAAAATCACTGCTGGGATGACCAGACAAATCAGTAGCGTGCGAAGCGCGATGCGCCAAAGCATCAGTCTCTGACCGTCGATACCGATTACTTCAATACCAAGTACCCGCTGTCCAAAACTTGCTGCCACAAACCACGTGAGCAAGGTGACTTCGATGAAGAAAATCAACAACGGCAAGAATGGCGCCTCCCCCAATTCCAAGGCAGGTGCAACAAGCTTTGCAACCAAGAGACAAGCAACCCAATCAATTATTAGAGCTGCGGCGCGACGCACTAATGACGCCACTTCACCCGGTAGATCAACACTCATTTGGGCACCGTACTGGGCAAGGTCGGAAAGACTTCAATTGGGTTCCCCTCAAACAGCCCGAGCAATCCCTGCCCATTGAAATTAATATTTCCTGTCTCGCTGAGCCGTCAACCACATGTTGCTCCCCATCACTACGATCGAGAAATTACCAATTCGGAGGAGTTTCAATGAAATTGAACACTGCCCCATTTGGAAGCGACGGTCCAACAGTGAGTGTTCATAGCCTGGACTGCATGGGAATCTGTAGCACCTCGATGGCGCGCAAGCATCAATCAGTGTTGGTGTGAGATGTTTTCGTTAATAAAGCGCCTTGTGCAACTAGGACTGGTCTGCGTACTTATTGCACTGAGTTACTTTGGTTGGTCGGTCTATCAAGCATCAAAAGAAAGTCCTGGTGAACCTTTGCAGGTTGTTGCTGCCACGTGGATGCGCGACCACAACCTTGGCGCAGTCGTAGCAAAACTCGAAGATTTCTATTACACCCATATCAATACAGCTGAGGTTGGCGGGCGACCCGTAGTTTCTGCCCTCGTCAATAACGATGGCAGTGATCTAGTCAGTGATCTTCCGCCTCGGGCGTTACCCACACCGCTCGGATCCGCCCAAACCGCGACCACTCAGCCGACACCAGCTCAATCGGCTAGCACCACAGCAACCCCCGAGGCAACGCCTGACTTTTCTTTTGCTCCGCTACCTAAGCCAACAACACAAGTAATTCCGCTAGACGGCGTCGTTGCTCATTTAGATCCTCCGACGGCGTTGATCTCCCCAGCCTCAGTGCCAGAACCGATGGAAGGCACGTGGCAGCCAGTTGGCAACACTGTCGCAGGATCACCTGCTGTTTATGTGACCCGAGTGCGCACCGACAATCTTCATACTTCCTATTACGCGACAGCCATGTGGATCGATACAAAGCTCACAAAAACTATGTTTATACCTGGTTACGAAGAACCTAAAGGCGGACCAAACCCGTTCGGTGGCTCACTGCCTGCTGAGTTCTTGCCACTCCTCTTGGCCAATACCAACGGGGCCTTTCGATTAGAAGACGCGCGCGGTGGATATTTTTACGACGGTGTAGTCGTGAAGCCGCTGGAAGCGCGCCGGGCTTCAGCTGTCATTTACCGAGATGGCCGTCTCACCGTTGGCAGATGGGGACGTGACTTTCAATTGACCCCCGACGTTTTAGCTGTGCGACAAAATCTTGATTTGATTGTTGATCACGGCCAATCGCAAGTAAATAATCCTGCCTACAGCGCCTCCTGGGGAGCCACCACTGACAAGGAAAACCTTGCTTGGCGCGCTGGTATGGGTCAACGTGCAGATGGAAGCATCGTGTACGTCATCGGTCAGGCACTCTCGGCCCAGAGCCTGGCTGACACCCTCGTTGCAACTGGAGTCCGGCGAGGAATGGTTCTCGATATGAATCAGTATTGGTCAGCTGGTTTCTACTTCTCGCATACTCGCGCTGGCAGTGTGGTTTGCCACCGATTAGATCCAGACATCGGTGGGCCATGTGACAGATTCCTGCGGTCATACAAAAGGGATAGCTTCCAGTTTCTGGCCGCATACCCAATCGGACCTAAGGTCAACTAGAGCTTTATCGCTTTGAACTGGTGAAGCGCTGTAGTAACTACAGACGAGGTAAGTACCGATCCAATTCCCACTGACTTACCTGCGCGCGATAGGCATCCCATTCGGCTTGTTTATTACGTAGGAAGAAATCAAAGACGTGCTCGCCAAGCGTTTCAGCAACGAGCTCTGATCGCTCCATCACCTCAAGTGCCTGACCCAAGCTAGAAGGCAGCGGCTTCATGCCTAGGCCGAGACGTTCAGCCTCCGTGAGTGCCCAAACATCTTCTTCGGCACCTGGCGGCAATTCGTAGCCTTGTTCTATTCCTTTGAGCCCGGCTGCCAGAATTAACGCGAATGACAAATAAGGGTTTGTCGCGCTATCCGGTGAACGCAATTCGATACGCGTGCTGTTTCCTTTATCCGGCTTATACATAGGTACGCGTACCAAGGCAGAGCTGTTGTTGTGACCCCAGCACACCCAAGCTGGGGCTTCCGCTCCGCCGAGCAGTCGCTTATATGAGTTCACCCATTGGTTTGTGACTGCAGTAATTTCTGGCGCATGCACTAATAAGCCAGCAATGAAAGACCGGCCAATTTTTGAAAGTTGTAGCGGGGCACCAGCCTCGTAGAAAGCATTCTGATCACCTTCGAAGAGGGAAACATGCGTGTGCATGCCTGAGCCCGGATGGTCCGTAAACGGCTTTGGCATGAAAGACGCATACATGCCTTGCTCCAGAGCCACTTCCTGACACACCAACCGGAAGGTCATCAGGTTGTCTGCAGTAGTGAGCGCGTCTGCATAACGTAAATCAATTTCTTGCTGGCCTGGTCCGGCTTCATGATGGGAAAACTCAACAGAAATCCCCATAGCTTCAAGCATCATGATCGCTTCACGGCGAAAATCCGCAGAAGGTCCATGCGGAGTGTTATCGAAGTAGCCATATTGATCCGCTGGCACTGGGAGCGCGCCTGCTTGATGGCGATTTTCTAAAAGATAAAACTCAACTTCTGGGTGCGTATAGAACGTGAATCCAAGGTCGGCTGCTTTTGTCAGAGTGCGCTTCAAGACGAAGCGAGGATCTGCCTGTGAAGGTGTGCCATCCGGCATCAAAATGTCACAGAACAAGCGTGCCGCTCCTGGCCCTTCACTTCGCCACGGAAGCATCGAAAAAGTAGCTGGGTCGGGCTTTGCAATCATGTCGGACTCATATACGCGGGTAAAACCCTCAATGGCTGACCCGTCAAAGCCGATACCTTCGGCAAAGGCCCCTTCAAGTTCGGCTGGTGCCACGGCAACGGACTTGAGGGTTCCCAGCACATCGGTAAACCACAACCGCACGAACCGGATGTCGCGCTCCTCGATTGTGCGGAGCACAAATTCGGCTTGCTTATCCATTGGGTCTCGCTTTCCTTGGGCACATCAGGGCTATGCCCCACTCTAAGTCCCTCAATCCTCGCTTAATTCGTGTTACATCCGTATGTCGTGGCCGCCGATATCGGACAGTGGGTACCCTCGACTAATGCCGACCCTGCGACTAGCCCTGGCACAGGCCAATGCAACTGTTGGCGATCTGCCAGCCAATGCCGCTCAGATCCTGGATTTAGCCGCCCAAGCACACCAGGCTGGAGCCCGTCTCTTGGCCTTTCCCGAAATGTTTCTCACCGGCTACCCCGTTGAAGATCTCGCTCTTCGCCCATCTTTTCAAGATGCTTCAATAGCGGCAATTGACCGACTTGCTGGCGACCTTCTTAGCAACGGGCTGGGTGAGCTTGTCACTGTTGTGGGTTACCTGGATTGCATCGAGGTCGGCCCTTCACATCTACACATCGCCTCACCTGTCAACGCCGTGGCTGTCTTGCATCAAGGTCGCACTATCGCACGGTACGTGAAACATCACTTGCCAAATTACGGTGTTTTTGATGAAGCCAGATACTTCGTTTCTGGTGACACTCCTGCCCATCTACGCATTGATGGCACAACAATCACCTTGGCTATTTGCGAAGACATCTGGCAGAGCGGCGGACCAGTCCAATGGGCACAGGAGGCTGGCAGTTCCCTTCTCCTTGTCATGAACGCTTCACCATACGAACGCAACAAAAACGACATCAGAAAGAATTTATGTCGGGATCGCGCGAAAGAAATTGGATGCGTGGTTGCCTATGTGAATCTCGTCGGCGGCCAAGACGAATTAGTTTTTGATGGCGACTCCATGGTTGTGAATCCAAAAGGCGAACTCATCGCGCGAGGCTCTCAGTTCAAGGAAGAACTCTTGATGGTTGACCTTGATCTTCCAGAGACACCGGTTCCAGAAGATGTAACTCAACTTTCAGGGTTGCTCAGCCCTGAGCCGCCATCACTGCTTGGAGAAATTGCTGATCGCCTTCCGCAATTAGAAGAGGTCTATAGCGCGTTGGTCTTGGGGCTTGCCGATTATGTGAACAAGAACAAATTCTCAAGTGTGCTTCTTGGGCTCAGCGGGGGCATCGACTCGGCACTTGTCGCGGCCATCGCATGCGATGCACTTGGTGCAGATCGAGTCTTTGGCGTCTCAATGCCCAGCGTCTATTCATCCGATCACTCCAAGGATGACGCTGCTGACTTAGCCGCGCGCACCGGATTGCACCTGCGCACTGTCTCAATCGCCCCGATGGTCGATGCCTTTATGGAGTCCACACACCTGACGGGACTCGCAGAAGAAAACCTTCAGGCGCGAGTTCGCGGGACCACCTTGATGGGTATTTCAAATCAGGAGGGTCACCTCGTGCTGACTACGGGCAATAAGAGTGAGCTCTCAGTTGGTTATTCAACGTTGTACGGCGACAGCGTTGGCGGATTCGCGCCGCTGAAAGACGTTCCAAAAATGTTGGTTTGGGACCTTTCGCGTTGGCGCAATGAACATGCGTTGGCTCAAGGAAAAATCGCACTCATTCCACCGAGCAGCATCGAAAAGCCACCGAGTGCTGAACTTCGCCCCGATCAAATGGATTCAGATTCTCTGCCCGATTATCCAGTGCTCGATGCCCTTCTTGACGGGTACGTAGGCGCCAACCACGGGGCGGAAAAACTTATCTCTTCTGGCTTTGACCCGGCGATGGTCGCTCGCATTACACGGTTAACCGATGGATCTGAATATAAGCGCCGTCAGTCCGCGCCGGGAACCAAGATCTCTTTGCGCGCCTTTGGTCGCGACCGCCGGTTGCCCATCACTAATGCCTGGCGCGAAGGTGACGCTTAAATTTTTTTTCCCCGCCTCATATTGCTGTTCCTCGAATGGCTTCCTGCGCACGCGAAACTACCCTCAGGCTCTCAACCATCCCATTACTCCCCCGTGACTGATCTAGCGTCTTGAGAGTTGGGGATGCGCTCGGGGCCACTTCTGTGACATGCTTTATCTGTCCGGGGACTGCGACCGCAGCCTCGAGATAGGAGATCCTGATGGAAGCTTCACAAAACACCCTGTATGGCTGTATTGGCAATAGGCGCTTCACTATGCGCGACCTGCAACTCGCCACTGATCGTCATGAGCGGTGGGCAATGATTACCGCCTATGACGCGTTGACCGCCGGAATCTTTGAATCAGCAGGTGTGCCTGCACTATTAGTTGGTGACTCAGCAGCTTCGGTGATTTTTGGGCATAGCACCACACTTCCTGTCACCGTGGATGAATTGATCTCACTTGTGCAGGGCGTGGTTCGCGGCACAAAGCAGGCGCTCGTCATTGCTGACATGCCGTTTGGCTCATATCAAGCCTCCCCAGCACAGGCTCTTGAAACTGCTGCTCGCTTCATGAAAGAGGGCGGCGCACATGCAGTAAAGCTCGAGGGCGGCGCTTCGGTGTTGCCGCAGATCGAGTTGCTCGCAAATTCGGGAATCCCAGTAATTGGCCACTTAGGCCTAACTCCGCAGTCGGTGAACTTATTAGGCGGTTACCGAGTGCAAGGCCGCGGTGAGCAAGGTGAGCTCCTGACTCGTGATGCCAAAGCAATGCAGTCTGCTGGTGCTTGCGGACTTGTTCTTGAAGTGGTTCCTAGGGCGCTTGCTGCCAAGGTCAGCGAAATCCTTACTATCCCCACTATCGGGATCGGAGCGGGACCAGATACCGATGCGCAGGTAATCGTTTGGCAAGACCTTCTTGGAGTCACGAGTGACCCAGCACCAAAATTTGTCCGTCGATATGCAGACCTTCGATCGGTCATGTCCGATGCTGTCCGAGCTTGGACGGACGATGTATCCAGCGGTGCATACCCCACTCAAGAACAGAGTTACGAATAACTCTCTACTAAATATCCGTCACTCGGATGCCTGAGTGCGCCTTATAGCGCCGATTTATGGAAATTAAATTAGCGGTGAAGGTTTCGATTTGTCCGCAATTTCGAAGTCGCCCAGCGAAGACCCCTCGAATTCCCGGAATTCGTGAAGCTAAAGCTTGAACAGTGTCTGTCGCGGTGCGATCATCCCCAACAACCAATACATCGGTCTCGATACTCTCGACATTTTCATCCAGCAACAGCACTGCAGAAATATGGTGGAACGCACCAACAACATTGCTGTCCTGAAGAATAAATGCCGCCTGCTCGGCAGCAGAACCTTCTTCAACAGGCAATCCATAGGCGCCCTGCTTATCAAATCCGAGAGGATTTACGCAGTCGACGACGATTTTTCCCACCAATTGAGCTGTTAGGCCCTGTAAAAGTGCTGCATGGCCCTCCCAGGGCACTGCAACAATCACAACATCGGCATTTATGGCGCAATCTTCGTTCGTTGCGCCTACAACATCGAATCCAATCTCATCCGCGATTCCTTGCGCACGACCTGCGTCACGTGAACCGATCACAACTTTTAGGCCTGACTTTGCCAGTCTGCGCGCTAATCCGCGGCCTTGTTCGCCAGTGCCGCCGAGTACACCAATCACGAGATGTGAAACGTCTGGGAGCACTCGTGCATCGGGTTGTGTCGCTGTATTTTCGGTTGTCATAGGAACAATCATGCCAGATGGAAAAAAATAATTCCGACACGAATGACATTCTCGATGTGTATGTGCTAGCGAAATGTGCAATGCTCTGCCAAAGTTTTCATTGAAGAACTTTGCTAGGGATGCAAAGTTCGATTATTCGGGAGGCACCAGTGGCAGTCGCAAAGAAAGCAGCTAAGAAGGCTCCGGCCCGCAAAGCTG
>CANJCG010000071.1 GCA_947472655.1 Actinomycetota bacterium | reverse complement strand
TCGGAATGGCAATTGCTTGGTGGTTCCTGGCTCGACGCCTTGGGGGTATGCGCTCTGGTGCCACGGCCTGGGCCTTAATTCGAATTTTCTCTGCTGCTCTCCTTGCCCTCGCTGCAATGATTGTTGCCCGGTGGCTTCTGGGATCGCAAGGTTATAACCCAGGCCTCACAAGTCGTGGAAATGTACTTATTGACGTAGCCGTTCTGGCACCAATTGGCGTGATCGCCTATGTAATCTCTGCATATTTTCTGCGCGTACATGAATTACATGCTGCAATTTCCCTCGTGCGCAAGAAGGTGCTTCGAAAAGCATGAGTAGCCCACTGGATCGTTACCGCCTCATTGAACATCTTTTTGTGCCCGATAGTGCAACGGCCTACTGGCGTGGGTATGACCTCACCTTGGATCGGGAAGTCATTATTCGAACACTTGTAGCTGACGATCCGCGTGCTGCTGCACTTCGCGAGGCCGCGCGTTCATCAGCGATGATCGAAGATCGGCGTCTCATTCGAGTTTTGGATGTGATTGACCTGCCCGCCACCGAAAGTGCTCCGGCGATGATCGCGGTGATCAATGAGTGGGTGCAAGGACAAACTCTGTCTTCGATCATGGAAAGCCGGCACTGGGAACCACTTGATGTCGATCAAGCTATCGGCATCGTCTGGGAAGTTGCACAAGCTCTCGTGCGCGCCCATGCCTTACGAATTCGCCACGGTCGACTGCTTCCAAGCAGCGTCGTAATGACGGACGCAGCAGAAGTACGAATAATCGGAATGTCTATCGATGCTGTACTGCTCGGTGCTCCGCATGAAGACCTCATTCGCTCTGACTTGGATGCCCTTGGCGGGTTGCTCTATTTCTTGTTAACTGGCAAATCGCCCTTATTTGCAACAATGATGCAATCTCCAGTGAATCCTTCTGAATTACCCTCGGCTCCTCGCCATGGTGCGCATGTTGAACCCGCGTCACATATCCGTGCCGATATTCCCCCAGCTATCGACCTACTGATTTCCCGGTCGATGATTGAAGTCAAAAGACCTCGCGGAACATCGAAGCTACGTTCTGTTGAAGATTTCTTGACTGAACTCACCAAGATAAGAGATCACGTAGATCCAGTGGCCATCGCGCGTGAATCAAAGCTTCTCGTGTATTGGGGTGTGCGCGCTGTCGTTGCCGTCGCGCTTATTGCAGGTCTAGGCCTCAGTGTTGTTGCCTTTCGCCAACTCTTTATCCGACCAGATGTGAGCACGAAGAGTGCGGTCCCATTCACGTTGCCAGCGCCGAGTACATCGAGCATTGCTTCAGTTGCTGCCCTGAAGATTCTGCCAATGAGTTCTGTTACTTCCTTTGATCCTTACGGTGATGACAATGGTGACGGTGTGGCCGATGGCATCAAGGGACAAGAGCGCGAGGCATTAGCAAAACTTGCGTTTGATGCCAATAGGAAGAGTTCGTGGAAATCACAGTTGTATGCAACCGCCGATGCTGACGCAAAAGGCGGAGTCGGTTTAGTTCTTGATTTAGGGACGTCACAATCGATTTCTTCTGTAACAGTGAAGTTTGCAAATAGTGGTACTGCACTTCGGGTAGGTGTTGGCGATTCCATTGTGAGTGATCCTGCTCAATGGCAAGTTCTTGCAACAGCACCTGCCGGAAAACCACGGGTTACTTTGCGTACCCCGCGCGCAATCGCGGGCAGATATATCTTGCTCTGGTTTCCCAAACTGCCACCATCGAGCCAGCAGTTAGATCTGCATCAGGTGCGCGTTGCCAATGTGATTGTTCGCGGCAGTCCCGCCTGAAATTTCTCCTAAGCAGGCCGTCCTGCGCGGCAGGTGCTTGCCCCCAGCTCAGGTTCACTTGATCCAGACCACAGCAGGACTAGGCTCCGCAGTTATGCCTGCCACGCAATCTGATGCGCAATTGCTGGCGGCCCATGTCGCAGGAGACCCACACGCATTTTCCGAACTTGTCTTTCGCCACCGAGACCGGCTGTGGGCCGTGGCGCTGCGCACCATTGGGGATTCCAACGAAGCCGAAGACGCCCTTCAAGACGCGCTGATTTCCGCTTTTCGCCGAGCTGATCAATTTCGTGGGGACGCCGCCGTCACCACGTGGTTGCACCGAATCGTGGTCAACGCCTGTCTTGATCGGATTCGTCGGCTCAAATCCCGACCAACCGTGCAACTTCCCGATTATGAATCTGCCGATAACGGGCTTGCCGAAGCTCAGGATCTCCTTGCTCAGCGTGAAACCGAATTAATCGTCGCTGCCGCCCTTGCTGAACTCCCCGATGATCAGCGGGCAGCGATCCTTCTCGTTGATATCGAGGGATACCCCATTGATGAGGCCGCCAAGCTCCTTGGTTGTCCCCCTGGCACGGTCAAAAGTAGATGCTCACGAGGCCGGTCAAAATTGGCTCAACAGCTTGAATATTTACGGAACCCAAACATTGATGATTCCGTCCAACGACAGGATGGAGGCCAAGGTGAGTGAATTTGACGGCGATATCCCGTGGGAAGAAAGTATCCCGTTGGGGCCGCAGGCTGCTTTCCTGAACCCCGAAAATACGCTCGACTCTCCACCAATGCCTGATGCAGTGTGGACCAACCTTGAGCGCTCACTCTTTAATGAGCAGATTGCCCGTCAGGCCACGTCCAATGTGGTCAGTCTGGATGCACATCGGCGCTCAAAGAGTCGGTGGGTTGTTGGCACGGCTGCAGCGGCAATGGCCCTACTGGTCGTCGGTGTGGTGGTGCAAAGCGTTCAAAGTTCAAATCCCGCACCTCTGGCTTCTGGTAGCCGGCTGGGTACGCCAGCCCAAGGGGATTTCCCCGTCAAACAGATACTTGCCAGCGGCACCGATTATCAGCCCACAACCTTGTCGTCCCAGATTCAGGACCTGGTTCACGGAGCGCCCGGGGTTCATCAGTTGATGAAGTCGGCACCGGATCAAACCGTGCCGGCGTTACCCAATCTTGGCGAAATGAGCACGAGCACCGGTATGGCCACTTGCGTCCATACGCTCACAAAAGATCCCAAGATGAGTGCCCTTGTTATTGATGTGGCGACCTTCCACGGATCGACTGCCGGCATCGTGGTGATTCCCCTGAATCTTGAAAAATCCTCAGGAATGCAGCCGACGATCTTGCATGTTTGGGTCGTTGGATCGCATTGCTCCCCCAATCAGATCGATCTCCTGGGTGAATTCACGATCGCTTTGCCTACTTCAGGCACCAGCGCGCAATAGCGAGCACCCTAGAATCGTTGACGTACTGGGGAGTCTCCCCATCAATTTGCGAGGAAATTCATGAGCGACGTACGTGATCTGATCATTATCGGTTCCGGCCCGGCTGGTTACACGGCCGCTATTTATGCCGCGCGCGCACAACTCAATCCAATCGTCTTTGAAGGTTCGGTGACCGCTGGTGGCGCGCTCATGAACACCACGGAAGTTGAAAACTTCCCCGGCTTCACTGACGGAATCATGGGCCCGGAGTTGATGGAAAACATCCGCGCTCAGGCTGTTCGCTTTGGCGCCGAAATCATTACTGATGATGTTGTCACTGCAGACCTCACTGGCGACATTAAGACAGTTGTTGATGGCAACGGCACGGTATACAAAGCCAAATCTGTGATTCTCGCGATGGGTTCTGGCTACCGCGAACTGGGTCTCGAAAGTGAAAAACGCCTTTCGGGCCATGGTGTTTCATGGTGCGCGACATGCGATGGCTTCTTTTTTCGCGAACAAGATATCGCCGTTGTTGGTGGTGGCGACTCAGCGCTTGAAGAAGCAACCTTCCTTACTCGTTTCGCCAAATCAGTCACACTCATCGTTCGCCGAGATCAACTGGTGGCAAGTAAAATCATGCAAGAACGTGCGATGGCAAACGAAAAAATTACGATTGCTTGGAACTCAATTCCGCAAGAAATTCTTGGCGATACCAAAGTTAGTGGCATCGTGTTGAAAGATCGAAATACGCAAGAGACTCGCGAACTGGCAATCACGGGCTTATTTGTTGCCATCGGCCACGATCCACGCTCTGAACTCATCAAGGGTCAAATCGACCTCGATGAGGAAGGCTATGTTCAGGTTCACGGCCAGACCACGGCAACCAATATCCCTGGTGTCTTTGCTTGTGGGGATCTCGTGGATCACCACTACCGCCAGGCAATCACTGCCGCAGGCTCAGGATGTGCCGCAGCGCTAGACGCGGAGCGCTGGCTCGCAGCAGCGCAGTAAACTACAACTACCGCAGTTTCACTTGCCTATTTCCAAGGAGAACCCCATGGGCGCAACCAAGATTGTTACCGAAGCTAGCTTCGCCGATGACGTACTGATGAGTGACAAGCCTGTGCTCGTGGACTTCTGGGCTGAGTGGTGTGGCCCATGCAAAATGGTCGCGCCAATTCTCGAAGAAATCGCTGCAGCAAACGACGGCATCACGATTGTGAAGCTCAACGTTGACGAGCATCCAGCAATTGCAGCGTCATACGGCATCACTTCTATCCCAACCATGAATGTATTCAAGGGTGGCGAAGTAGTGAAGTCGATCATCGGTGCAAAGCCAAAGGCTGCGCTACTCGCTGATCTGGCTCCTTACCTGTAACGATGCACCGCCGCGGGGATACCGGGGCGGCCGTTGCCGAGGTGTGGGCACGGCTCGCACATCTCGGGTATGTCAATTCAACGCAGAGCGACGTGTTCGACGATGAACTCGATCGTGCTGTGCGCACTTTCCAACAAGAACGCGGCTTAAAAGTCGATGGAATTGTTGGTCCTAATACTTTTCGACGTCTTGATGAAGCACGTTGGCAACTAGGCGATCGGGTGTTGCGTTTTGTGCCGGGTCATCTGGTGCGCGGCGATGACGTCGCTGACCTGCAAAACCGTTTGAATACCTTGGGTTTTGACGCAGGTCGTGCCGATGGCGCCTTTGGCTCACAGACTGATGCTGCAGTGCGTGAATTTCAGCGCAGCGTTGGGGACACCGCAGATGGCACTTGCGGTCCAGACACTTTTCGTGCCTTCGAACGACTTGTACGAACGGTCAGTGGTGGAAATGCGGCCAACCTTCGAGATCGCGTCACTATTTCCGCATTGCAAACTGGCATTGCTGACAAAGTTGTGGTGATTGATCCTTGGTTTGATGAACATGACTCTGTGGCGAACGAAATCACTCGATCAATAGCCATGCGTGTTGAGGGGCGGCTCGCTGCCCTTGGCACACAAGTGTTCTTAACGCGATCCACAACCAACGCTTTGCCCGACGATATTTCACGCGCTGACTTCGCCAACCGCACAACAGCAGATCTGCTTATCTCTATTCATTGTGATCGCGCTGCAAGCGATCGACCAAACGGAATTTCCACCTACTACTTTGGCGAACCCGACGGGGGCGCGTTTTCATACTCAGGTCGGGCATTAGCCGAGCAGATCCAAGTTGAACTCTGCTCCCGAACTCAGATGCATAACAATCGAACACATGCCCGTACTTGGGATCTTTTGCGGATGACTCGAATGCCTGCGGTTCGAGTAGATATTGGCTACTTATCCAATCCGCAAGATGCGGCTCTACTCATTGAACCCAGCCATCAGGATGTACTTGCGGCTGGCCTTGCGGCGGCAATAGGCCGCTTCTGCAAGCCCGTTTAGGCGTTAAATCCGGGTTCCCCGTACCCTTGACTCTCATGAGCGGCTCCCGACTAGATCCTTGGGTGAATTCCTATGCCCAACGCACCGCAGGGATGCAAGCTTCGGAAATTCGTGCCCTCTTCGCTGTGGCCTCACGCCCCGAGGTGGTCTCCCTTGCTGGCGGAATGCCATTCGTTCAAGCATTAGACATGGAGATGATGGCTGCCACGGTGAGCAAGCTACTTATGGAGCGGGGCGCAATCGCTTTGCAATATGGCTCTGGTCAGGGTGATGTGATGCTTCGTGAACAAATTTTGGATGTGATGGCTGAGGTCAAGGTCACTGCTCATCCCGATGACATCATCGTCACCACCGGTTCCCAAATGGCATTGGATCTTGTCACGCGGGTCTTTTGCGATCCAGGTGATGTTGTACTGGTTGAAGCACCCTCATACGTCGGTGCACTGGGTGTATTCCGGGCATATGAGTGCGATGTCGTCCATGTAGCCATGGACGATGAGGGTCTGAATCCTGAAGCCCTTTCTGAAGCTATTGCCAAGTTAGGTGCCGAAGGTCGCAAGGCCAAAATGATTTACACGATTCCCTCCTTCCATAACCCTGCAGGAATCACCCAATCCCAAGAACGTCGCACTCGCATTTTGCAGATCGCGAAAAGCGCCGGGATTTTGCTGCTTGAAGACGATCCCTATGGACTCCTTGGTTTTGAAGGCGAACCGCCAGCAGCGATTCGCGCACAAGATGACGAAGGCGTTATCTATTTAGGTTCGTTCTCAAAAACGATCGCCTCTGGCTTGCGAGTGGGCTGGGCCGTGGCTCCCCATGGGGTGCGAGAGAAATTAGTGCTCGCCGCTGAATCTGCTGTGCTGTGTCCGTCTAACTACAGCCAACTCACCATTTCAGAATATTTGGCTACGCAACCTTGGCGCGAACAAATCAAGATATTTCGCGATTTGTACCGCGAACGCCGCGATGCACTTCTGGACTCACTTGATCAGTTAATGCCTGTGGGCACAACCTGGACAAAACCAGCGGGTGGTTTCTACAGTTGGGTCACCTTGCCGGATGGCCTTGATGCAACAGCCATGTTGCCGCGTGCAGTTCAGCACCTGGTGGCCTATGTGCCAGGCACTGGCTTCTACGTCGATGGTCAAGGTCGTCAGAACATGCGCTTGTCATATTGCTATCCCGAGCCTGAACGAATTCGCGAAGGTGTTCGCCGTCTTGCAGGAGTCATTGAAGGCGAGCTTAAAATTGCCGCGACCTTTGGCACGAGTAGTGCACTTCGCAATAGTCCGGGAAGAAATGTTCCTGCTCCAGATCTTGCCTAACACCAACGCTTTTTGCACGAGAAAGGATCGGTTACATGTCCTCTTACCTCGTGCTCGCCGGCGGACTTTCACCAGAGCGTGATGTGTCATTGCGCTCAGGGCGTCGCGTCGCCGAAGCCCTTCGCACTGCATCTGGTGTCGAAGTCATTGAAGCCGATGTTGATGCTTCGCTTATTGAGATTTTGCACAAACATCGCCCGGCCTGCGTCATCCCGGTTTTACATGGTGCCGCCGGTGAAGATGGCGCATTGCGAGATGTATTGACCTCATTGAACTTTCCCTACGTCGGTGCAACTGGGGCTGCAGCTCGATCAGCTTTTGATAAGCCTGTTGCTAAAAATTTATTGGCGCGAGCCGGGGTGGCAACCCCCACAGTGTTAGCGTTACCGCATGCAACTTTTCGCGAACTTGGAGCCGGCGGATTACTTACGGGAATTCGCGAATATCTCGGATTGCCAATCATGGTGAAACCAACTTCTGGTGGTTCAGCACTCGGTGCGTCGATTGTTCGATCTGCAGAGAATTTCCCCTCAGCAATGGTTGGGGCTTTTGCATACAGCGAAATTGCCATGATGGAGCAGTACGTCAAAGGCACAGAAGTTGCCATCAGCGTGCTTGAAACACACGAAGGCGTTATTGCCTTGCCTGCCGTGGAGATTGTTCCTGAATCTGGAATTTATGATTACAACTCTCGATACACCGCGGGCACCACAGAGTTTTTCGCACCAGCTCGACTCAGCAAAGATCTCGCCGCGGAGTGCGCGCGCATTGCAGTCCTAGCTCACGAGGTGCTTGGTCTTCGCGATTGGTCTCGTACCGATCTGATCATCGACGAAGCAGGAACACCATGGTTTCTGGAGACAAATGCCGCACCTGGCATGACCGAGACCTCGCTGTATCCGCAGGCACTACAAGCCGCTGGGCTCAATCTTGGTGACATCACCAAGGTACTTGTGCAACGAGCAATCGCGCGTGGATAGCTACTTCAGCACGGCTGAGTAAATAACTACTTAATCATTTGGGTCGATTGCGTCTGCGATCCTGCGCAGATCGTCTAAATCTGCAACCTCGATAGTGATTTTGCCACGTGAGGTTTTTGACTTTAATCCAGCAATCACGACTCTTGTTTCGAGGCGATCTTCAAGTCGTCCAGCTACAAGTTCCAAAAGATCCGATGTTGCCGTGATGGATGTTCGAGATTTTTTCTTGCCCTTGGACTCACCCTTAGTAACCAAGATGATTTCTTCAACGCTACGAACGCTTAATCCCTCTTTGACAATTCGATCCGCCAGCTTTT
>CANJCG010000070.1 GCA_947472655.1 Actinomycetota bacterium | reverse complement strand
CATCGCCTGGGCACATTGCAGCCTTAGCTGCGCACGGTGCGACAGTTGAACATCGGCGAAGTTGGAAACTCCCGGGAGTACCAGACTAAAAGTTATCCACATCGGCAAAGTTCGTAGACGACGTCCACAGATAGTCACGCCTAGATAGACCCGCCCGCTCAGCTTGCGCAATGTTTGCGCAGGAGGTCGAGATGCGACGCAATCAAGCTCTAGGTAAATATGGTGAAGACATAGCCGAACAACACTTGCGCCAGCTAGGTATGGAAATTGTCACGCGAAATTGGCGGTGTGATGTAGGTGAAATCGACATCGTTGCTCTTGATGGTCAGACCCTAGTCATTTGCGAGGTTAAAACCAGGAGCTCACATGAACTGGGTACGCCGGCAGACGCAATTACGCCTCGCAAACTGCGGCGCCTTCGGACCTTGGCCTACCGGTGGCTCGATGATCAAAAGATTTATTTTCCATTGGTTCGTATCGATTTAGTGAGCGTGCTTCAACCTGTCTGGGGAGCACCGGAAATCGACCATTTGAAAGATCTGTCGTGAGTCTTGCTGAAGTTTGGGGTGTTGTCCCAGCTGGCATCTCAGGTGTCATGGTCAAGGTTGAAGTCGATGTCGCGCGAGGACTACCCAGCGTTGGCGTTGTGGGTCTTGCTCACACCTCCGTTGCGGAAGCACGATGGCGCGCAAGGTCTGCAATCGTGAATTCTGGATTTACCTGGCCAAACTCACGGATCACAATCGGTTTAAGCCCAGCAGATCTTCCTAAAACTGGAACGAGTTTGGATTTACCGATTGCGGTAGGACTCTTGGCTGCGACTGCGCAAATAGACAAAATTACATCTGACATTTCCTTTATCGGTGAACTTGGACTCGATGGTGCGATCAAGCCGGTCTCAGGAGTTCTTGCAGCCGCAATAACGGCTCAAAGACATGGAATCACAACCTTCATTGTGAGTACCGGAAACTTTCGAGAGGCAAGCGAGGTCGCAGGGCTGTGTGTTATAGCTGTCACGAACATGAGCCAGCTGGTTGCTGTGATGCGTGGCGAAAATCCGGGCGAAAGAGTTGAGCCCTTGCCCGACGCAGCTCATCACGCAAATGCGCTTGGTGACTTCAGTGAAGTTCGAGGTCATGATGTGGCTCGCTTCGCACTTGAAGTGGCAGCGGCAGGTGGGCACCACTGCTCAATGCTGGGTGAACCCGGCGTTGGTAAAACAATGTTGGCTCAAAGATTTGTGTCGTTGTTGCCCGAACTCAGTCATCAGCAAGCACTTGATGTCACATCGGTGCATGCCTTAGCTGGCCGGATCCAAAGCGGCCACGGATTAATGCGGCGTCCACCATTTATTGCACCCCACCATTCAATCTCTGCGGGGGCGATGCTTGGTTCGGTGCGCAATGGTGTCCTGCTGCCTGGTGCGCTCACTTTGGCCAGTGAAGGTGTGTTGTTCTTAGATGAAGCACCTGAATTCGATCGACCCTGCTTGGAAGGCATGCGTCAACCATTAGAGCAAGGTTCCCTAGCGCTCATGCGTGTCGGGCAAACAGTCATTGCGCCCGCCCGCTTCCAACTCATTCTTGCGGCAAACCCCTGTCCTTGTGGGCAAGCGATTGGGCGAGGTGATGGATGCACGTGTGGCGCTCAACAAAAGCGACGCTACCTACAAAAACTTTCAGGACCGCTCATGGATCGCATTGATATTCGGATCTCATTGACACGTCCAACCGATGCACATCTTCGTATGGGTGCTGGAGAATGCAGCGAAGTTATTTCACAACGAGTCCGTCTTGCTCGCGATCGGGCGCGTGTGCGTTGGAACGAAGAATCTTGGGACTTGAATTCGCATGCTCCTGGAAGTGCGTTGCGGGCTCGATATTCACCAAATATCGCAGGGCAAGTCCTACTCGAACGTGCGGAAGCTAAGGGACTCAATCCCAGGGGAAGTGATCGAGTTCTGCGAATGGCTTGGACGCTGGCAGATCTCCAAGCTAAAGACCAACCTGGCAAAGAACATATTTCCACGGCGCTCTCAATGAGAGGCGGCGGATTCGAATGATTGATGTCCGTGAAGCGCTGTTGGTTTTGGCTCATGTCATTGAACCGGCCGATGAATTCATGGGTCGCTTCGTTGATCAGGTAGGTCCAGTGCAGGCGCTAGAGCGGATTCGCCAAGGCAACGTTCCAAAGCGCGATGCAAGCGGCCTGCAGGCAAGGCTTCGCTCTTTTTCTTTTGCTGATTCGCTGCTCGCCCTTGAACGCACCGGATCTCGTTTGATTTTTCGAGACGAAGAAGAGTGGCCCTCTCAGCTCAATGACTTACAAGCCACTCGTCCATATGCATTATGGGTCGTGGGAACACCAAACTTGCGGTTAGCTGCCGTGCAATCAGTAGCAGTTGTCGGTGCTCGTGCTGCAACGTCCTATGGCGAGGTTGTTGCCCGCGAGTGGTGCTCACACTTAAGTGATCAGCGCTGGTTAGTGATTTCCGGCGGGGCTTATGGCATCGATGCTGCTGCCCATCAAGGAGTGTTGTCAGTGGGTGGCGTCACGGCGTGCGTACTAGCAAGCGGAGTGGATGTTGCCTATCCCAAGGCTCATGAATCATTGTTAGCGCGAATAGCTGATACCGGCTTGATCATTTCTGAATCGCCGCCAGGTAGTCAGGCCCGTAAACAGCGTTTCCTGACGCGCAATCGCATCATTGCGGCGTTGAGTAAAGCCACACTGGTAGTTGAGGCAGGCCTACGGTCGGGAACAACGTCAACTGCTCATCACGCGATACAGTTGAATCGCCCAGTACTTGCAGTGCCAGGTCCAGTCACATCGCCGATGTCAGCAGGATGTCATCAACTCATCAACGATGGAATAGCGATGATTGCCAGCGATTGGAAAGATATTCCGCGGTTATTTGGAGACCGCACTCCGCAGCTCGAATTACCACTAACCAACAGTGACCGATTTGATCAGTTGACAACTGTGCAAAAACAAATACTCGATGCAGTGCCAATTCGTGGCGGCGCCACACCTGATGCGTTAGTGATGGCCACTGGGGTTGCTGCGCAGTTGATTTTCAAGGAGTTAGGTGACCTCGAAATACAAGGTTTCCTGCGAAAGGATGGGGATTGTTGGCGAATCGTGCGCGCCTGAGTCCAGTTCGCACCATTCTTTGCCACCATGGGACTGTGACTTCGTCTGCGCCGGCAAGTGCAAAAGCTTTTGATAGCGCACTGGCGGGGTTCACCCGGTATCTGACCTTGGAGCGAGACCGCAGTGAACACACGGTGCGCGCCTACACGTCTGATGTCTCAGATTTGCTCGGCTATGCAAGTACGCATGAGTGCACGATTCTTGACGATATTGATCTAGCCCTTCTGCGCGCTTGGCTCGGTGCACAACACAGTGCGGGTCACGCTCGAAGCACGATTGCTCGTAAAGCCGCGTCGGTTCGTGCCTTCACTTCTTGGTGCGAGCGACATGGCCTCATTGAAAGCGATCCAGGTAGGAGACTTAAGAGCCCACAAGTTCCACACAAGCTCCCGGTAGTGCTCGATGTTGCCGAAGCTTCACGGGTGATGGACTTGGCCGCACAGTACGCCGGTGACGGTGACCCCGTTTCGGTTCGAGATCGAGCGATTTTGGAATTGCTTTACGGCACGGGTATTCGAGTATCAGAGCTCTGCGCACTTGATCTGGTGAGCGTCCAATGGGAGTCACGCACTATTCGAGTGATGGGCAAAGGTCGAAAAGAACGAGTCGTTCCGTTTGGCATTCCAGCAGAACGTGCCTTGACCGCATGGAATGACATTCGGGACGAGTTCGTCAATGAAGCGTCGGCCAACGCTTTCTTTTTAGGTGTTCGAGGTGCCCGGCTAGATCCGCGCACTGCTAGAGAAGTTGTGGGTCGAATTACGCAAGCTGCAGATGTTCCGAGATTGGCCCCGCACGGATTAAGACACTCAGCTGCCACGCATGTGCTGGAGGGAGGTGCTGATTTGCGTGCTGTGCAGGAACTCCTCGGGCACTCTTCGTTGGCAACCACACAGAGATACACGCACGTATCTGTCGAGCGTCTTCGTTCTGCCTTTGATCAAGCACATCCGCGCGCTGGAGATAACTAAGGAGTGCTTCGTTTCAGCACGACATATTGGTGGTCGATCAAGGGCAGTGGATTGCGGTAGTCGTTCTTGCCAGATCCTTTGAGGCCTAGGTGCAGGCAGTGCCCGCCACAGTGCCCACCAGTTTCAGCAGTTTCCCCGATGGGGGTACCAGCGAGTACTTCTTGCCCAAGTTCGACGATGGCGATTACTGGCTCATAGGTCGATCGCAGCCCAAGGGCAGGGTGATTGATCACGATGACAGGTTTTCCTGCCACTTCACCTACAAAAGTCACGACCCCCTTGCCGATAGCAAAAACCTCGGTCGCGGGCTCGGCTTGAAAATCCACCCCGCGATGACCAGTGCCCCACGCATGAGCTGGGGGATCGAACCCTTGCTCGATCAAAGCCCCAGGCACAGGTGAAAGCCAGGTTTGAGCAGCCAAAGCAAGGGCCAAGAGGTACATGGGCCGATTGTGGGCTCGGATACGGCCGATGGCCAGGGGTATTCCAGTGCAAGTGGGCAGTGTCTGGCGCTCTCGAGACCTGTGGATGGAGCACTGGTTGGTAGGCCCTAGACTTATCCCACCTCAGAAATGGGGAATTCGCACGATCCCGTACTGAGCCTCAAGGCGCAGACGACCTGCTCGGTCCCACTTCGGTGGGTGCAGGACGGTGGATCGTCAGGGGCATGAGCCAACCGGCTTAAGCCAAAAACCGATGCACAAACGCACTGTTTGTGCGTAAAAGGAGTGCCGTCATGGCAGTTGTAACAATGCGCCAGCTACTTGATAGCGGCGTTCACTTCGGGCATCAAACCCGTCGTTGGAATCCAAAGATGAAGCGCTTCATTCTTACTGAGCGCAATGGCATTTACATCATTGACTTGCAGCAGTCGCTTGCATTCATCGATGCTGCTTACGAATACGTGAAAGAAACCGTTGCACACGGTGGCACCATCATGTTCGTTGGCACCAAGAAGCAGGGCCACGATGCGATCGCCGAGCAGGCAATTCGCGTTGGTATGCCGTACGTCAACGAGCGTTGGCTCGGTGGCATGCTCACAAACTTCCAGACTGTTTCCAAGCGCATCACGCGCTTGAAGGAACTTGAGAACATGGACCTCGTGCAGGTTGCAGGTTCAGGTTTCACCAAGAAAGAACTTCTCATGATGCGTCGCGAGAAGGACAAGCTTTCAAAGACACTCGGTGGCATTCGCGAAATGGGCAAGATCCCTAGCGCACTTTGGATCGTTGATACCAAGAAAGAGCACATCGCAGTTGGCGAAGCTCACAAGTTGGGAATCCCAGTTATTGCAATGCTCGACACCAACTGTGATCCAGACGAAGTTGATTACCCGATTCCAGGGAACGACGACGCCATTCGCTCAGTAGCTTTGTTGACTCGCGTCATCGCTGACGCTGTTGCCGACGGTCTCCTATCGCGCGCAAACCGCGCCAGTGGAACCCCAGATGCAGCAGTTGAGCCTCTTGCCGAATGGGAGCGTGAGCTTCTTGAAGGCGCTGAGTCCACAACAGTGGACGCGGCAGCAGCCGTAGTTGCTGTGGAAGCAGTCGTTGCAGAAGAAGCAGCCGTCGTTGAGGCCGCAACTGAGGCACCAACCGCATAACTCTTGTGCGTGGCTGCTCGAATTTCGGGCAGCCACGTATGTATCTCGCTGACCTCCCAACACATAAGGATCAACATCACCATGGCGAATATCACTGCCGCTGAAGTAAAGAAGCTCCGCGACCACACTGCCGCAGGAATGATGGAATGCAAGCGCGCCCTCGAAGAATCCAATGGAGACTTTGACGCAGCTGTAGAACTTCTCCGCGTTTCAGGTGCAGCTAAGGCAGCCAAGCGTGGCGCTGAGCGCGAGGCTTCAAACGGACTCGTAGCCAATAACGGCAACGCTCTCGTTGAATTGCTTTGCGAAACAGACTTTGTTGCTAAAAATGAAGATTTCCTCACGCTGTCTAATGCCATTGCGCAGGCTGTGTTTGATGGACAAATCGCTGACACTGAGGGTGCCAAGGCAGTCAAACTCGCCGACGGTCGTACCGCAGGCGATGCAGTGGCTGAAATGGCCAGCGTTATTGGCGAGAAGTTGGAAATCGGTCGTGTTGCTGTACTTCCTACCCCAGTCACGGTCTACATGCATCGCCGCTCCTCAGACCTTCCCGCCCAGGTTGGCGTCATGGTTGCCTACTCAGGTGACGAAGAAGTAGCTCGCAGCACCGCGATGCAGATCGCAGCGATGCGTCCACAATTTCTCACACGTGATGAAGTTCCAGCGGAAATCGTTGAAACCGAGCGTCGGATCGCCGAGGCTACTGCCAAGGAAGAGGGCAAGCCCGAGGCTGCCTTGTCCAAGATCGTTGAAGGGCGCGTGAATAGCTACTTCAAAGACAATGTGTTGTTGGAGCAAGCAAGCGTCGTGGAGCAGAAAAAGTCTGTTTCTCAGGTACTTGCTGACGCAAAGACTGAAGTGACTGGCTTCGTGCGTTTCGAGATCGGTCAGCAATAGCCCGCTAAGGTCAGGTCGAAGCACTGGAGGGAGAAGCATGGCTCAAACACCAAGCTCGGGAGCCGTCCAACCATCTCTTGATGGCGTCGTATCCATTTGGCCTGTGGTCCCTGAAGGTGGCTGGAAGAGAGTGCTTCTCAAGCTCTCAGGTGAAGCATTTGCCGGCGGTGGCGGATTAGGCGTAGATCCTGACGTTGTTTCCTCTATCGCGAGGCAAATCGCGGATGTCGTGAGCAGCGGCACTGAAGTTGCAGTCGTCATTGGCGGCGGAAACTACTTCCGTGGAGCCGAACTCTCAGAGCGTGGCATGGACAGAGCTCGCGCCGACTACATGGGCATGCTCGGCACAGTGATGAACTGCCTTGCCTTGCAAGATTTCTGTGAAAAAGCTGGAGTTGAGACTCGGGTTCAAACGGCGATCACCATGGGTCAGGTTGCTGAGCCGTACATTCCGCGCAAAGCCATGCGGCACCTCAGCAAAGGACGCGTCGTGATCTTCGGCGCTGGTCTAGGTCAGCCATATTTCTCAACGGATACCACTGCGGCCCAGCGGGCGCTAGAAGTTGGTGCCGAAGTGGTGCTGATGGCAAAGGGAGTCGATGGCGTGTATGACGCTGACCCACGTACTAATCCAAATGCAAAGCGTTACGAGCGTTTAACTCACGACGATGTGCTGTCTCAGAATCTCAAGGTCGCAGATGCAACAGCCATCAGCCTTTGCCGAGACAATCAACTTCCACTCGTGGTGTTCAACCTTTTGGTTGAAGGAAACATCGCTCGCGCCGTT
Organism: Actinomycetota bacterium; assembly: GCA_947472655.1. GTDB lineage: Bacteria > Actinomycetota > Actinomycetes > S36-B12 > S36-B12 > UBA11398. Next base: position 920 of record CANJCG010000070.1, on the reverse strand, counting down.
CGAGGAGAAACCATTGGCACATTGGTTTCTACTTACTAGTCTTTATTTTTCCAACGTTTGAATCAAGGAGCAGAGAATGAGCGAGCAAATCGACGAGATCCTCATGGATGCCGAAGACCGCATGGACAAGGCGATCACCGTTGCACGTGAAGATTTCGCGACAGTACGCACCGGACGCGCAAACTCATCCATGTTCAACAAGGTTGTCGTGAACTATTACGACACCTACACGCCGATCGCTCAGCTTGCATCAATTGCGATTCCCGAAGCTCGCCTTATTGTGATCACGCCATACGACAAGAGCTCATTTGATGCCGTCGTGAAGGCTTTGCGCGAGAGCGATCTAGGAATTAACCCAACATCAGACGGCAATGTCATTCGAGTGACCTTGCCTCAACTTACTGAAGAGCGTCGCAAAGAATTCATCAAAATCGCAAAGACCAAGGCAGAAGATGCACGCATCTCGATCCGTAACATTCGGCGTCACGCCAAGGATCAGCTAGACAAGCTGCAAAAAGATGGCGATGCGGGCGAAGATGAAGTGCGTCGTGCAGAAAAGCAACTTGATGAAGTGACACACAACCATGTTGAGCACATTGACGATGTCTTGAAGCATAAAGAAGCAGAACTGCTCGAGGTTTAGCTGTGTCTGACCCGGTCGGTTCGTCGGCTGCAGCCCGCAAACCGCAGGCTGGGCGTAACTTGCCTGCCGCTATTGCGACCGGGGTTGGACTTCTTGCGCTCTGTCTGATCACCTTGTTCACGTATCGGTGGACATTTGGCCTACTGGTTTCAATAGCTATGGTCATTGCTGTACTGGAATTTAGCAATGCCTTCAAACAAGCTGGAATTCATCTCGAGCGCGTTACCGTTGCACTCGCTGCCGCGATAATGCCACTGGCGGCATTCTGGTTTGGCGT
>CANJCG010000069.1 GCA_947472655.1 Actinomycetota bacterium | reverse complement strand
ACGCATCTTTCTTGTTTGTCCCGATAATTCCTGACGGTCCTCGTTTAATCCAGCCTGCCGCGTATAACCCTGGTTCGATCCGACCAAGGCTTTGCACAACGGTTCCAGAAGCATCGTCAAACGGCACGCCTGGTAGTCCAGTTCCTCTGTAGCCAATGCTTCGAACTAGGAATTCAATAGGCAAATCAAGGACTTCTCCCGTACTCGCCAGACCGCCTGAAGATGTAAATTTAGTGCGTTCCACCGCAAGCAGAGAGATTCGATCAGTACCAGCCGCGGCCGTAGGTCGCGTTAAGAAATGCAAGTGGAGTTTACGACCTGAACTGGCCGGACGTTCCATCCAACCTCGAATTACGTCAACGTTTCGCAGTACTGCTCTTTGATCGCTTTCCCAGGCGGCCTCTGATTCGAGACCAATGTGGTCGACTTCCACGGAGCAATCCGCGAGTTCGCCTAGCTCTCGAAGCTCTTTTGTTGTCCAGGTCGCCTGTGCAGGACCTCGTCGCCCAATAATGTGTATGTCAGTCAATGACATTGAGGCTAAGGTCGCGCGGACATGAGTCGGCATGTCTGTTGAATGCAATTCTTCGGGGGTTTTAGCCAGGATGCGTGCGACATCGACAGCAACGTTTCCTAGTCCCACCACGGCTGCATGAGTGACCGTAGGTAGATACGACTCGAAGAAATCTCTATTTGCAAAAGGGTGGCCGCAGTACCAAGCAACAAAATCTGTTGCACCAACACAACCGGGGAGGGACTCCCCTGGGATTCCAAGTGTGCGGTCTGCCGATGCTCCGTATGTCAAGATCACTGCGTGATATGACTGCCGCAATTCATCAACTTGAATGTCTGTGCCGACATCAATATTGCCAAGAAAACGGATACCAGGCTCGTCCCAAATAGTGTCCAACGTGTCACGAATTGAGCGAATGCTGAAGTGATCCGGGGCTACCCCGTATCGCACGAGCCCAAAGGGAATCGGCAGACGATCAAAAACATCAACCGTGGCTGCACTCTTTGTGATCAACTCGGCTGCTGCATACATTCCAGAAGGCCCCGAACCCACAACAGCAACACGAAGCGGCCGATCCATGAAAACACTCCTAGCCAGTTTGGGGATACCTAGGATACTGAGTGCCAGCCCGACAAGAACACGTGCGTCCTTGCGATAGCGTGCGGGCTTACATCGATGTTAGGAAGACACCATGCCGTTCATTCAAATGACATTACTCAAGGGTCGATCGGTCGAGCAGAAGCGCGAGCTCATTAGTAAACTCAATGCCGCCGCTGCAGAGGTACTTGGTGGAGATCCTGCGCGTATCCGCGTTGCTCTTGTCGAAGTCAGTGGCGATGATTGGGGTATAGGTGGCGAGACCTTCAATGACATCCAAGCTAAGAGTGATCAAGCTTAGGCGGATATTGGCGTAATCAAACCTGTATGGACGTCGTAAATGGCTCCCCCGACGACCAGAGCCTTTGGCAGGGCTGGGTGTGATCGAATACGGACCACGTCCGTGATCAGAGCACTTTCTTGATCATCAACTGTTCGGAACTCAAAACTTCGAGTGTCTACGCCAAACTCAGCTTCGATTCGGGCATGAATTTCAGATTCGCTCGCACTTGCCATTCGACAATCAGTGTGTGGCATAACCAAGACCCGTGTAACTCCAAGTAAATATGTAGCCAAAATCAGGGTTCGCAAGACGTCATCCGTAACTCGCGCTCCAGCGTTACGAATAATTTTGACATCACCGGCCTGCATACCCAGGAGGTTGAGTGGTGCGATCCGCGAATCCATGCAGGTGATAACTGCTAGGCCCTTCGCTGCTCGACCAGTCAAACCAGAATCGGTGAAAGATCGGGCAAACGAGACATTTCCTTGTAAGACATCCTCGAAGGATTCCGCAGGAAAAACGGCCAAATGCTCCGCGTCATAAATAGGCATGGCCAGAACCTTACTGATATCGGTTGGGATGGCGCCTAGCTCCAGACCAAGGCGCTAACGAAAGTTCCGTCTGAGCAAAATCTACTAGATAAATGCTTCACAAATCTTACTATTGAGACATATGATCAACTATCCGCTTGACCCCTAACAGGAAGACCGTGTGCCTCATGGAAATGAATGACATGGTGATGGTCAGCATTGACGATCACGTAGTTGAACCGCTCGACATGTTCGACAAGCACTTTCCTGCCAGCATGAAGGATGACGCGCCAAAGCTCACCCAGCATCCGCGCAACCCTAATTTGCAGGCTTGGGTCTTCCAAGGTGTTCCCGTTGGTAACACTGGTTTGAATGCAGTGGCATCCTGGCCAAAGCATGAATGGGGCCTTGACCCAACCGACCACGCTGAAATCCGTCCAGGCGTCTACGACATGGACCTACGCGTACGCGACATGGATGCAAACGGCACTCTGGCATCGATGCTCTTTGCAACGTTCCCAGGTTTTGCCGGCACGCATATCGCAACGCTGCCTGACAAGAAATTAGCGCTTGCAGCGCTTCGCGCTTATAACGACTGGGTCGTTGGCGAAGTCCCCAATGCCCACCCGGGTCGTTTCATCCCGATGGGCATCGTGCCTTTCGTCGACATGGATGAGACTGTAAGAGAAGTTCATCGCCTTGCCGAAATGGGTTGCCGCTCAATCAGTATTCCTGAAACTCCTTACGGCATTGGACAACCTGATTTCCGTTCCGGTTATTGGGATCCGTTCTTTAAGGCAATGGTTGACACCAATCAGGTTGTGAGTTTGCATATCGGCGGCGGTTTCAACCTACTCAAGCGTCCAGACGTAGCGGATTTCACGAATCCATCAAGTTTCTTCCTAGACGACATGATCGTGCTCTCTGCGCTTATCTCAACAGTCGCCTGCACCGATATCTTGCTTAGTGGAGCCTTCAAGAAGTTCCCTGACCTCAAGATTGCAATGAGTGAGGGTGGACTTGGCTGGATTCCGCCGCTGCTTGATCGATTGGAACGCCATGTCGATAACCAGTCATGGACTGGTTTGAGTTCATTCCCAGCCGGGATGTCACCAGCGGATGTTTGGCACAAGAACTTCTTGGCCTGCTACATCACTGAGCCGCACGCACTTGCGAACCGTGAGTGGATAGGCATCGACAACATTGCTTGGGAATGCGACTTCCCTCACTCCGACAGCACCTGGCCATTGTCGCCAGAAACACTTTGGGGAGAGCTTGAGGCAGCAAACTGCACAGACGAAGAGATCAACAAGATCACCTTTGAAAACACCGCACGCTTCTTCGACTGGGATCCGTTCAAGCACACCCCTCGCGACCAAGCAACGGTTGGGGCACTTCGTGCACGCGCTACTGACGTTGACGTCAGCGAAACCTCGAAGGTTGAATACCGCCGTCGTTACGAACTGGCGCACGCTAAGTAAAAACCTGAATTACCGTATGGGCGCTGAGGAAACTCGGCGCCCATACTTTTACGCGTCAATGCGATCGCGATCAAGATCAGCAGCCCCGTCAACAATGAAGTCTTTACGTGGGGCCACGTCGTTGCCCATCAATAGATCGAAGACTGCAGTGGCGGCAGCAACATCATTCATCGTAATGCGACGCAGAGTGCGATGGGCGGGATCCATTGTTGTCTCGCGGAGCTGGCTTGAATCCATCTCGCCCAATCCCTTGTAACGTTGAATTGGGTCCTTGACTTTTTTGCCTTTTTTCTCCGCGTCGGTCAGCACAGAACGCATCTCGGCGTCAGAGTAGGTATAGATAACTTCATTAGCCTTGCTGCCAGCATTCACAATCTCAATACGGTGCAACGGTGGCACTGCGGCAAAAACTCGTCCAGCTTCCAGCATTGGCCGTAGGTACGAGTGAATCAACGTGAGGAGGAGGCAACGGATGTGCGCTCCGTCAACATCTGCGTCCGACATCAAAATAATTTTTCCGTAGCGCGCCTGCTCGATATCAAAACTTCGACCTGAACCCGCACCGACAACTTGAATGATTGCTGCACACTCTGTGTTCTTCAACATGTCTGAAAGTGACGACTTTTGCACATTGAGAATCTTGCCCCGAATGGGCAAAAGGGCTTGGAAGTCTGAATTGCGGGCTGTTTTTGCTGTGCCTAGGGCGCTGTCGCCCTCGACGATAAACAGTTCACTGTGTTCAACGTTGTCTGAGCGGCAATCCACAAGCTTGGCTGGCAAGGCGGAAGACTCTAGTGCTGTTTTCCTGCGTTGAGTGTCTCGATGTGCCCGGGCAGATACTCGAGCTCGCATTGCGTTCGCTGCTTTTTCTAGTACTGCCTTAGTCGCGGCCTTCTCGCCACGAGGTGGCGTGACAAACCATTTCGTCAGCTCCTTGGTTGCAACATTGCCGACGATACGAGTTGCTGCCGGGGTGCCTAAGATTTCTTTGGTTTGGCCCTCAAATTGTGGCTCAGCCAAGCGAACAGCCACGACTGTCGTGAGTCCTTCAAAGACATCATCTCGTGTGACATTGTCTTCACCCGCTCGCAATATCTTTTGGGCCCGCAATTGGTCATTGAACACTTTGGTTACAGCGCGCTCAAATCCTTGAACATGTGTACCACCTTTAGGTGTGGAAATGACATTCACGAACGAGCGAAGAACCGAGTCGTAGCCAGTATCCCAGCGCATAGCGACATCTACCGAAAGCTCGCGTTCAACTTCCTGCGGTGTCATATGGCCTTTGTCATCGATGACGGGCACTGTTTCGTGGAAGTGACCTTGACCTGTGACCCTTACGATCGGTGAGACTTCTTCACCGTTGCTCAGTGATTCCACGTATTCGGCAATGCCACCTTTATGTTGAAACTTTTCTTCATAAAGGTCAGACGAGTCACGAAAGTCGTGTAGCGCGATGATGAGCCCTGGTACTAGGAACGTCGATTGCATTGCTCGCTCTCGCAAGGCAGTGCGGTCGTACTGCGCATCTTTCGTGAAAATCTGTAGGTCCGCCCACCAGCGCACGCGAGTCCCAGTTCGGGTGCGCGGGGCCTTGCCGATGATCGTGAGTCCCGATTTCTTCGAGAATTCAGAATCTGGGCCCTCGCCTGCGAATAGTCCAGTGACTCCCCTTCGAAAGGAGACTTGATGAATTTTGCCTACTCGATCAACTTCCACATCTAGCCGTGAAGATAGAGCGTTGACGACTGATGCCCCGACTCCATGTAAACCGCCCGATGCACCGTAGGAGCCACCACCAAACTTGCCACCAGCATGCAGCTTGGTCATCACGACTTCAACGCCAGACAGCTTGGTTTTAGGCTCAACATCAACTGGAATACCTCGACCGTTGTCTTTGACTTCCGCTGAGCCATCAGGATGCAGGGTGATATCAATCGTCGAGCAGTGTCCCGCTAAGGCCTCATCAACCGCGTTATCCACGATCTCCCAGAGGCAATGCATGAGACCGCGACCATCGTTTGAGCCGATGTACATGCCTGGGCGCTTGCGGACGGCCTCGAGGCCCTCAAGTACTGCGAGATCTTTGGCAGAGTAGGACGAGGGCACCGCACCAACTTACTTGCGAGAGCCCCTGATCCCTTGGATCGGCACGAATGAACGCTTGTTCACTTGTGAATTCGATAACGAAATGGTTTCGCTTTGGGTGAACCTTGCCGGCGTGGCATCGCGGGAATAAGCAAAGGGTGTAACACTGTTATCTCTATTGCAAAGGCAAATTGCCGAGCTCAGAGTTGGAGGAGTTTCCGTGAATGCCACGATGACTGCACCCGCACTCGCCGCAACCGATCGTTGCGATCGCTGTAACGCGCAAGCCTATGTCCGCGTAGTGCTTCCCGGCGGCTCTGACCTCTTATTTTGCAGCCATCACTGGAACGATCATGAAGGTGTTCTTCGACCTCAAGCGGCTGAAGTTGTGGATGAAACACATCGCTTACTTACCCCGATCGCATCCAGTCCTGAATAGTTCTTTCAAACTTCTACAAAAGACCCCGGGGAGACCTGGGGTCTTTTGCTTTGCACGGCGAGCAACCGCCTGGATCTCTTTCGTTGTAGAAAGCAGTGTGGGTGCCCTAAATTTCAGGGCACCCACACTGTATGTATCTGTAGAAGCTAGCTCACGATCTTTCCGGTCGCTACTTCCATGAGCTGGCCACAAGTAGGTGCCTTATCGGCAATTACTTGACCATCTTGTGCCGTAATGAACCAACTGCATGGAACAGGTTGACCAAATGGGAACAAGGCCGTTGGCCGGTAATTGATCGGTACTGGAATCATTCCGCCACCATCAAACGACTTAGCAGAGCGAATCGCGGTGATCAGTCCTTGTCGAGTTGGGCACTTACCGGTCAGCTTGAGTCCCTTGATGAAGATATCTGCTGACACATAACCCAATGGAGGTGAAGCGCCGTAGGCGTTCAATCCAGCTGCAGTCATACCCTTGACGTAGGTACGCACGCCTGGGCGTGCGGCCATGGTCACGGGTGTTGCTGGAGTTGTGCCATAAGTAGCACCAATGACGCCGTTCAGGGATGATCCGGCAGCCTTGATCACGGCTGGGTCAGAAAGACCAGCCATGTAAGGAGCCTTCAACGTGATGCCCTGCTGCTTGAGAGCGGTCATAACTGACACACCACCATCAACCAAAAGAATCAGGAAGGCAGCATCAGCGCCTGAAGTCTTGATCTTCAACGCTGTTGAAGTAGCGTCATAAGCACCAAACGGCGCATCAGCGATCCGCAGCACTTCAGTCAGCCCTGCGCTAGGCAACGATGCTGCAAAAGAGTTCGCCGTGTTTATTGCTGCAGGCACAGGGAAGGCAATTGTTGCGACCTTGGTGGCTCCGGCAGCTTTTAAACGCGTTGGTGCCGTTGTTGATGTGTAGGCAATACTCCCGGGACCCGTTGCGGGGAAGTTATTGAGCTGCGATAGACCTACAGCACCATTATTGATGCCAATAACTGGGATGTTGTTGGTATTCAGGTAAGTCATCATCGTGTCCGATGTTGTCTCTTGAATAATTGCAAATGCTTTCTCATCCTGCACTGCCTTATAAGCCGCAGTGACCTGAGTGGTCCCGTTTGAGGCATCATCGATCAATACGGAAGTAAGTTTGCGACCAAAAATGCCGCCCTTGGCGTTTTCCTGATCAAGGCGAAGCTTGACTGCCTCGTTGAAACCTTTGAAGTTCGCTGCGTTAGCGCCAGTCACCGACTGGATAATCGCAAACTTGATGGACGAACTGGTAACGCCGTCAACGGATGCGCAACTTGCCGTGCTAATGACTGCAGTCGCCTTAGGCGCAGGCTTTGGTGCTGCTGTTGCACTATTGGTAGCCAGCATGACCACTGTTGCGGCGCTAAGCGCGCCGATGGCAAGAGTCTTTGACCGACTCCTACTGATCGTTGAGTTCATCTACTTTCCCCCGTGTGTACGACTAAGCGCTGCGCCTAATCGAAAATTCGTCTCAATCTAGCCATGGAACCAGATGTCCGAAGGGCTTTCCCCGAAAGCAGTGACCTTGGACCTAGGTACTCCGACAGAAAAGTATGAATAGACCGTTATGTCGCAGAGTTTGAAGTGAAAAAGGTGCACCCGTGGTGACGGTGTCATCAGGACACGCCGCCATCAAACTCTCATGCAATTGCATGAATTATCTGCTGGCTTGAAATATTGTTCGTTGTTCACGGGGCAATATAAGGGAGGCTTGCATGTCAACTATAGATATTTCTGAAGCTAGCTCTAAGAAGCGCACTGTCGCTTTGGTTCTGTGCTTCTTCTTTGGAGTCATCGGAATTCATAGGTTTTACGTCGGTAAAACCGGCACTGGTATCGCGCAGATTCTCACTTTGGGTGGACTAGGAATTTGGGCACTCATTGATCTGATCATGATCCTCGTCGGGTCATTTACTGACGCTGACGGTAAGAAAGTAGCAACTTGGTAAATCACCTTGAGTGAAATAAAAGGTTCGGGAGTCTCAGTTTTAACTCCCGACCTTTTTTATTTAGCCACGCGCACTGTACGACTCGGAAACAGGCCCTCCGGCTCCAAGGCTCAGGAAGTAAGACGCCTTGCAAGCTATCGGAGAATTGTAGTTTCAGTGTGAGTAGCAATCATCAAGAATAATGTTACGTGTACCGTTCAGATTTTGGGCGGGACCTAGAATCCTGGGACCCTTGAACTAGGCACACCTGAGTATTCGCATGCATGCAATGCGGGCCCCTACAAGCGAAGAGGCCCACATTGCATGCATTAGTTGCGCGTTGCTATCACTTCGTTACGCGAGGGAAGTTATAAAGTTTGCGCGCGTTCCCCTCAGTGATCTTCTGAGCCTCGTCATCTGGAACGTCTAGCATCGTTGCTTCGAGGAGCTT
>CANJCG010000068.1 GCA_947472655.1 Actinomycetota bacterium | reverse complement strand
TGTTGCCATCAATACGAGCGACGATCGGCTTGGTCAGCGTGGCGCCCTTGGCTTCCAACATTTCCAAAGCCTGCAGGATGCCGTTTGCAACAGCGTCACACGAAGTGATACCGCCGAAAACGTTTACGAAGACTGACTCAACTTCTGGATCATTAAGAATGATGTCCAGGCCATTGGCCATGACTTCGGCACTCGCGCCGCCGCCGATGTCAAGGAAGTTAGCGGGTAAGACTCCGCCGAACTCTTCGCCTGCATACGCAACAACATCCAGGGTGCTCATCACAAGACCGGCACCGTTACCGATGATGCCAACTTCTCCCTGAAGCTTCACATAGTTGAGATCAAACTCAGCTGCGCGCAGTTCGATTGGGTCAGCAGCTTCACGGTCGATCATGTCAGCGTGTGACGCGTGACGGAAGGAAGCACTGTCGTCAAGAGTGACCTTGCCGTCGAGCGCCAGCACCTTGCCGGCTGGGGTAAGAACGAGTGGGTTAACCTCAACCAAGGTCGCATCTTCTTTAACGAAGACGTCCCAGAGCTTCAGAAGAATAACAACAACCTGGTCAATGATCTTTGGATCAAACTTCGCCGCTACTGCGATCTCGCGCGCCTTCTTCTCATCGACGCCTTCAAGGGCATCAACGCGAATCATCGCGAGCGCATCGGGGTTACTGACTGCAACTTCTTCAATCTCTACACCGCCCTCAATACTGGCCATTGCCAGGAATGAGCGGTTAGTGCGATCAAGGAGGAAGGAAACGTAATACTCCTCTGCAATGTCGCTAGCTTCAGCGACAAGGACGCGATGCACGGTATGACCCTTGATGTCCATGCCGAGGATGGCTGTTGCCTTGTCCTTAGCATCATCTGGATTCTCAGCAAGCTTGACGCCGCCAGCCTTACCACGACCGCCAGTTTTTACCTGGGCCTTGACAACAACTTGGGTGCCGATCTTGCGAGCGATGTCTTGAGCCGCATCAGGAGTACTAGCCACGTCACCTGGAGTGGTTGGAACTTGATGCGCCTCAAAAAGCTGCTTTGCTTGGTACTCGTACAGGTCCACGCAGGACTCCTTTTTGCGATGCGGGTTACGCGAGGGCAGAACTTGATCACGGCGAATAGCAGCCGAGCGGGCTCGAGCCTATCCAAAGCCTGTATCAAGCCGCACCCAGAGTCCTGTGATCTTGGCCCCAAACGTGGTTATCTCGGCTACGGGGACCGTTCAGGGCGTTCCCAATGCTGCCCAAGTCACAACGAGCACCGCCGTTAGTAACCGCCGTCGGGAACCGTGAGAAAGAGCGCATCAGCTTCTGCTGCCAAGATTTCCCCGTTCCAAAGTCGGCCCCCGTACCAAAATTTGCGGCCTTCAGAGCGCACTAAGAACCCTTCGACCCGCAATGGCGTTTCCAGCGGAGTCAAACTTCGAAAGTCAATCTTGAGGTAAGCGTTTCGTCGCCACACCCCATCCTCATTTGCCAGACGGCCCAAAACACCGTCGAATAACAAACTCACCGAGCCACCATGCGCTGAGCCATTGGCTCCGAGATGAAAAGCGGTGAAAGTCATCTCGCCATCGAGCCGATCCGGGCTCCAGGTTTCTGAGGTGAGTTCTGGATTGCGGCTGAAGGCACCTCTTGGCACTGAGCCAAGACCAAATGTTGGAGATGGGACCACCGGGGCGCGGTAGGCATTGAACTCAGCTGTGAGCTCCTCGAGCCGAGCTGCCATGGAGTCCACTAACTCGTCAGAAGCAGACGTGCTCGCGAGGCAATCTTGAAGTTCACGCATAGAGCGGCTGAGACGACGGATGGGATCGGTTTTTTGCACATGCTGATACTAAATAAGTTTCGCTGGTGATACCAGACAGACACCGGTTAGGGTCTCCCCCATGACAGACGAAGCAGTGGTCGCTGTCGGACTCGTAAAAGAGTTCGGATCAGTGAAAGCCCTCGGTGGAATTGATCTCACCGTTAAGCGTGGCCAAGTAGTTGGACTTCTGGGGCCCAATGGTGCAGGGAAAACCACTGTGGTTCGCATCCTGTCCACGCTGCTGATGCCTACCTCTGGGTATGCCAAAGTCGCCGGCTTTGATGTGGTGAAGAATCCGGCAGAAGTTCGCCGCGAAATCGGTCTCACCGGGCAGTACGCAGCTGTGAATGAATACCTGACTGGTCGCGAAAACCTCGCAATGTTTGGTGCTCTTTACCATCTGCCGGCCAAATATGTTCGCGAAAAATCGGCAGAGCTCCTTGAGTCATTTGAACTCACGGATGCAGCTGACCGTCCAGCAAAGACTTATTCGGGCGGCATGCGCCGACGTCTGGACCTTGCCTCGAGCCTCATTGCTCAACCGTCAATTCTTTTCTTGGACGAACCCACAACCGGCCTTGATCCACGATCGCGATTAGGAATGTGGGATGTCATTAACGGACTGGTTGCCGATGGGACCACGGTGCTGCTCACAACTCAATATCTCGAAGAAGCCGACCAACTAGCTGATGAAATTGTTGTGATCGACCACGGCCGAGTGATTGCGCAAGGAACTGCTGAAACATTGAAAGATCAAATTGGTGGCGACCGCATCGAAATTTCGGTGATTGACCCAACTCGAGTGACAGACGCGGTGGACGCGATTAGGACCGTGAGTAGCGGTGAACCAGCTGTTGAAGGTCTCACTATCTCAGCTCCCGTTTCTGGTGGCTCAACTGTGTTGGTCAGCGCTATTCGTGCACTTGACGTGCAAGGTGTAGAAGTGGGCGACATTTTGCTACGTCGGCCTACTCTTGACGATGTATTCCTCTCGCTTACGGGCCATGCGGCAGAAGAAGATGCCGCTCCATCTGATGAACCAAAAAAACGCGGAAAGGGTCGCAAATGACCGCATCAGTCCAAACTCGCAAGCGCCCGTTACTGGGTTGGAATATTTCAGATGGCGTAGTTGTCTCGCGTTTCAGTTTGGTTCAGACCCTGCGCGTTCCTGAACTCATGTTCTTTTCACTTGTTCAGCCCGTGATTTTTGTCCTGCTTTTTGCGTATGTATTCGGTGGAGCGATCCCGATTGCCGGCACTGGCGCTTCTGCTGAGGATGCGGCAAATATTTATCGCAACTACTTGATGCCAGGAATCTTTGGCCAAACCGTTGCGTTCGCAGCAGCCGCGAGCACTGTGGGTATGGCCGAGGCAATGTCAACTGGCCTCATCGATCGATTCCGTTCCTTGCCAATGGCGTCAGGCGCAGTACTCATCGGCCACACCTTCGCCGATGCAGCTCGTCAGATACTCGTGCTACTCGTGCTTTCTATCACCGGTTTTCTCGTGGGCTGGCGCATTACCGGTGGAGTATGGAATGCAGTTTGCGCCTATCTCTTACTGCTTCTTTTTGCATATTCAGTCACGTGGGTTGGGGCATCCATCGGACTGGCAATGCCAAACGTGGAAACCGCCAGCACTGCAGGGTTGGTATGGCTGTTTCCGCTCACATTCCTGTCAAACGCTTTTGTGCCACTGAGTTCAATGCCATCGTGGCTACAGCCCATAGCGGCCTATAACCCAGTTTCAACTTTGGTGCTTGCGACACGAGAACTCTTCGGCAATCCCACCGGACTCCAGCCCGATTACTGGCCATTGAATAACCCAACGATCTACACCATTGGATCCTGCGCGCTCGTCATTGCAATTTTTGCAACGCTATCGATCCGCAAGTACACCAAGACCACTGCAAAATAGTTATAGCTTCTCAACAGGCGCATAACGCAAGAGCAAACGCTTCACGCCCGACGAGCCAAAGTCGATTGTTGCATCAGCTTTCTCTCCGATACCCGCTGTGCTGACTACTGTGCCCAAGCCAAACTTGCTATGCGTAACTCGATCACCGGCAACCAGATTCAGCACCACGCCGGAATTCACAATTCGATCACCCAAGCGCAATGCTCCGCTGCTGCGTGATGCTGACGGAACGAAGCTCTCTCGCACTGGTTCTTCTCGTCGCCAGTTAAGTAACTCTTCGGGGAGTTCATCAAAGAATCGAGATGCTGGGTTGTATGCCGGCGACCCCCAAGCCGATCGCATCATCGACCGAGAAAGGTAGAGGCGTTCACGGGCTCGCGTAATGCCCACATAGGCAAGTCTGCGCTCTTCCTCTAATTCTTTGTTATCACCCAATGAGCGCATATGCGGGAAGACCCCGTCTTCCATGCCAGTGAGGAAGACCACCGGAAATTCCAGGCCCTTTGCCGTATGCAAAGTCATCAACGTGACGACGCCACCTTCAGCGTCAGGAATCTGATCAGCATCAGCAACGAGCGCGATGCGCTCAAGCAAATCGATTAATGTGCCTTCAGGGTTGTCGTCAACAAATTCCTGCGCGACAGACTCAAGCTCTGCGAGGTTTTCGAGACGACCTTCATCTTGCGGATCACTTGAGTGTGTGAGTTCTTTGACGTAGCCAGACTGCTCGAGCACTGCTTGCAGGATTGTGGCGGCATCGGTGCCTGATTCCAACAACGTTCGCAAGTTGCCCATCATCTCAACAAATGGGGCGATGCTGCTGACTGATCGAGTCGCTATCCCTGGCACTTGTGGTGCACGCTCAAGTGCAGACCAAAAAGAAATACGTTCACGCTGCGCGAAAGCATCAACCATTGCCTCGGCACGGTCGCCAATTCCGCGCTTGGGAACATTGAGAATTCTACGTAGCGAAACTTCATCATCTGGATTTGCTAGTGAACGCAGATAGGCGATTGCATCCTTGACTTCTTTGCGTTCATAGAAGCGAACCCCACCGACGACCTTGTAGGGCATGCCCACGCGAATAAAAACATCTTCAACAGATCGAGACTGTGCGTTGGTGCGATAGAAGACAGCGACATCACTGGCTTTGACACTGTAATGATCTGTGAGCAGGTCAATTTCACCTGCAATGAATGAAGCCTCATCTTGCTCATCATCTGCCACATATACAACGATGCGTTCACCATCGCCAGCATCGGTCCATAGGTTTTTTGCGCGTCTGCTCTGATTGCGTGAAATCACCGCATTCGCCGCCGTGAGAATCGTTTGAGTGGAACGGTAGTTCTGCTCCAGCATGATTGTTTTTGCATTGGGGTAGTCACGTTCGAACTCTTCAATATTTCGAATAGTGGCCCCGCGAAATGCATAAATGGACTGATCAGCGTCACCGACCACGCAGAGTTCACCAGCCTTCAAATGTGGCGTATCTATTCCGACGAGTTCTTTTACCAACTGGTACTGCGCATGGTTGGTGTCCTGATACTCGTCAACCATGATTTGACGGAATCGTCGACGATAATGCTCTGCAACTTCTGGGAAGAGTTGGAGCAGGGCAACGGTGGTTCCGATCAGATCATCGAAATCGAATGCACTTGCGCGTCGCAGGCGTCTCTGATACTCGCGGTACGCACTTGCCAGCGTCTCTTCCATCTGGTTTGAAGCACTCTTGGCATAGGTATCTTCGTCAATGAGTTCATTTTTTAAGTTTGAAACTTGGGCCAAGAAACTTCGAGGCGTGAATTTCTTGGGATCAAGGTCGAGATCTCTGATCACCATGGTCATCAAGCGCAGTGCATCTTGCTGGTCGTAAATCGTAAAAGTACTGGAAATGCCTAAGCGTTTGGACTCGGCCCGCAAGATGCGCACACAAGCGCTATGGAAGGTCGATACCCACATGGTTTTCGCCGTCGGGCCAACCAGTTCAGCAACTCGCTCCTTCATTTCACCAGCTGCTTTATTCGTGAAGGTGATTGCCAAAATTTCACTTGGCTTGGCATCCCCGGTTGCTAGTAAGTGAGCAATCCTGCGGGTCAAGACCCTGGTCTTGCCTGATCCGGCACCAGCAACGATGAGGAGAGGTCCCCCACGATGCTCAACTGCAGCGCGTTGCGCGTCATTGAGGTCTTTGAGGAGTTCATCTGCCGAAGTCACCAACGCATCGTACGCGCCTTAGCTGACAGAGTTACTTGACGAAGCCCACAAGGGTCGCAATGAAGCGGGTAGCCACCGTGGAACTCACCTGAATTTTGCCATCGGCACCTACCGGAGCCAGTACTAGAGCGGCGTATTTTGAGTTCGCCATGACGGGAGCAGACCTCGTGCCCGGAGCTGTGCCTCCTGAGGCGAAGACCGCCAAGGTGCCATCTGCAGTCGCCTTGCGAGTTTGCACCCGAAGGAGCACTGCTTTGAGTTTCTTCATTCCAGGCAGACCAAATTTTCGCGCCGCTGTAAAAACCTGAGGAACAGCGGGATCGATTGTTCCTTGCATCATCAGTTTTGGTGCCATTGGGATCACTGCTGGTGGGGTTTCGCTCGTGCCATAACCCAAAACTTCAACTCGAATCTGTACGGCAGACGAAGGAGAAGCACTCATAGTGACATTGCTGCCACTCACCGGCACGATCATCACTGCCTTCTTCATCACAGTCTTGGGGAACTTCACTTTTAATGAGTCCGTGCCACTTGACCGCCCAATGCGGAGAAAACCACGCTTAGGGGCCTGCTTGGTCGTAACGAAAATGACCGCGCTTCGAGCTTCCGCCGGTAAGCCGGCAAGGGAAACCGTACGGGACTCACCGGCTTGGATCGGCGCATCGCTTGTCGTTTCGAAACCAATGACTGATCCCACCGGATGAAATTCTTTTGGCTCTGGTTCCAGAGGTGGTGGGCTAGCTGGCGTGACTGTCTGCGCAGGTGCTTGTTCAGGTGCCTTGATTGACGTTGGCACTGGAGCTGGTGTGAAGATTGGAATGCCAGCAGAAGGTATCGAGCCTGAGGTAGTTGTTGGCAAGGGAACAGCCGCACCTGTGGCATCGGCCTTGTAATAACCCAGAACCTCAACTACTAGGTCTGTCGCACCTGTCGAGGTTGAAAGTGCGATCGTTCCATCAGTTGACACCGGAACTGTAGTTTCTGCACTGGCATCAGTATTCATTGCAACTTGAAACAGCGACTGGCTGTTGCTTTGACCTGGTGACCATAGACGCACCGTTGAGTTCGCATTAGAACCTTGTGCCGTCACGCGAATACGCACAGAGCCGATGTTGTTCGTTGGAATGCCACCCACTCCAGTGATCTTGGGGAACAACCGATGCGAGTCACCCGTCCAGCGATCTTGCTGTAGACGACATCTACCTGTGACACCAACGCCTGCGCGGGTATCAAGAACTCGCACATTTGGTGTGGCAATTAATTCGCCCCGTGCTTCAGGAAATTTTGTGGTTGCACCCGATGAAATCCGTGGGCAATAAGGAGCAGTGATTGGGTTACCTGTCCATAACGAAGTGATTGCCGCGGCGCCATCCCAGGTGAATGAAATGTGAATGTGATTCCTGTGGCAAGTGGTATCGGAAGCTGCATCCGGCTTGGAGAAGCATCCCTTGAGCTCTGTCCAACCACGCGCGATGTCATAACCACGCCAGATGCGATCGTTCCATCCGATGTACATCACTCCCATGCGCATCGCATTTCCGTAAGGAACGCCTGCAGCATCTGGACCAAGGAGCCATTGCAAGAACGTTTCAGCATTCGCACGTTCTTGTGCCTTGCGCACATTGGTCATCCAATCGAGTGCTCGACCCTCTTTGTGCTCACTTTGATCGCCAACATCGCATCCGCGAGAGATCCAGACTTCCTGTTCTGCTCCATAGGTTGCTTTGATCAGGTCACTTGCACGAACTGCGCCCGGCTTTGGCGTGGGATCGCACGTGGCTTGGCCCTCATAGGTAGGCGCAATATCTGCGACTGGGCTCACAGGCGCCGGATTCACGGGCGTTGCTGCTGGTGGCAACCCTGCTCCGGGTACGGGTGGCCCGCCAACGACACCCGTCCAATTCGAAGGCGCCCACCCAGAATCTGCAGCCTGCGCATAGGGGCTCGTTGCCATGAGTACGGTGGTCGCTAGAACCGCGGCGAGCATCCCTCGACGGCCATGAAGGCGTCGTCGTTTAGGCAGGGCAAAATGCCCGTAGCGGGGAAGCACCTACACATGGTGTCACGAGAGTTGCTGATGTGGCGAATGTGAAGGGTGTGAATTAGCCCCAATCAGTGTGATCGGGGTCACTTTTTTGAGGAGGCGGACATGATCGACGGTGTTGAGCGAGTTCTCGTAGTCACTGCCCACCCAGATGACGTCGATTTCGGTGCAGGCGGCACGGTTGCAAGGTTTCACGCAGCAGGGGTTCAGGTGAGCTACTGCGTGATCACTTCCGGTGATGCAGGAGGGTCTGACCCGGCTGTGGCCCGATCCGAAATCCCAAGAATCCGCCAAGAAGAGCAACGTGCTGCTGGCCTGGCGCTCGGCGTCACAGATATCCGATTCCTTGGGTACAAAGACGGTGAACTTATGGTGAGCCACGAACTTCG